>DASRZB010000001.1:0-4566 GCA_035653855.1 Acidothermaceae bacterium
AAACTGCCCAGGATCGACTGGCTGCCGATCACGACGATGTCTTGCTCGCCGACGATGCGCGACGCCGACCGCAGGACGTGTGCGAGTTCGTCGCGTGTCATCGCCGGCCTGAGCCACGGGCTCGCGCAAATGCCGCGAGGATCTCGGCTCGCTCCGTTTCGGTGAGAACTCCCGCGAACGGGGAGTTTTGCCTGAGCTCGCGCGCGCGAGGTGTTCGAGACGTGAGAGTCTCCAGCACCACTTCGACCGGACCGCGCAAGATGGTGTCCCACTGCGCGAGCCAGCGCGCACCTTGACCGCGAGTGTGAACCGCCTGAAGCTGCGCGAGGTTACGGTGTGCTAGATCAAGAACGCGAGCCGGATCGCGTACCAACTTCCCGGCGATGGCGTTACCGAGCCACCAGCTGCGGAGCTGATCACGGGTCAGTCGCTGTGTCCGCGCGGACAACTCCTCCACATCGGCGCGACTAACCCGACGATGCGTTCCGACCGTGCGAAACGATAGATCCCCGCGGTCACACAGATCCACCACGTGCTGCCGCGATGTTCCCAGCAACTTCGCGGCTTCGCCCGTCGTGATCAAGTCATCGGCCGCGCCCTCAAGAACATACGTCGCCGTCGCCACACCAACATAGTAAGCGTTAAACGCAAAAAACACCACGGCCGGTCGTGTCATGCGCATTCTGTCGAGCAAGCGGTCTGGCAGGTCGCCCTGTAGGTAGGTGAGCCCGCAGGAACGACCATGTCAGCGGCAAATGTACGCGATGACGAGGCCGCTGCCGTAGCCATCCGAGAATCGCGGTTCCTCGGTGCCTTTGCCTTTGCTGCGCTAGCTCGCGGATGTGAAACGAAGGCGAAGCTGTCGCTCGGCGACGACTTCAACATCGGTGATCTCGACGAGGGATCAACCGAGCCTTTCAGCGAGGAGGAGTAGCTTTCGCAACCGGCGTCGCTAAGGTCGCCACCGTGCTCGCACCCGCGCCGACATCGCTCGGTTGCGTGCTCGCAGCTCGACGTCGCTGATCGCGGTCAGAGGAGCGTCCCAGCCAGGATCGGGTCGCCGGCTGCGCTGCCAGATCAAGCAGTGCCATAGCGCGCGGTCGCCGCAGGCAGGGGGGTTGCCTGCCAGATGATGGAGTAGCTAGCCGACGGTGATTCGTCGGCGTCGCGTGCGGCGAGCGTGGTGCGGGCGTCGGCGGCTTCACTACGGTTCGCGGCGGCGCGGCGTCGCGCGTATGCAGACACTTGGCGGCGGTCGGCGGCACGGATCCGGTCTACCGCTGCGTCCGCGCGATCCGAAGTGGTGCCCTCGCGGTCTCGGGCGTTCATGTAGCGGGTGTAAGTGGTCGGCGGGTGGCTTTCGTAGTCGTCACGCTGACGCGAGTCGGTGGCGACCTGCCGGGATTGGGCGTCTTCGTCGCGGCGCTCGGCAAGGGTGTCGAAGCTCGCCGCCACCCGGTCGAGTTGATCGGCCACGATGTCGCCGGAGGCAGCCACGGCATCCCGTTCAGCGTGTGGCCAACTGCCCGCCGCAGCGGCGTTCTCAAGCTTGGACAGCAACCTCTGAAATCGCTCGAGATTCGCCTGCAAGCTGACCAGCGAGTCGTAGTCAGGAGTCATCGTGCTACTTCGGCGTGGCGCAGTACGGGCCGTAGCGCGCGACTCCTGGCTGGCGCCTGCATTGGTTCGATGCGCCGTCGCAACGACTCGACCCGGTCGTCAGCCCTGACCTTGACTGCCCACAGTTCGGCTAGGTCGCCGTATGGTGCAGCGGCTCTCTCGGCCCGCAGCAGGTCAGCTGCCGCGCGTTTCGCATCGCGTACGGCTTGGCTGCTATCCAGATCACCGCTCATGTTGGTCACCCGTTCGTGCGGTCCAATATGTCCGTTGGCAAACCAGGCCACATTTCGGGGCCAACGCCGAGTAACGACGAGGATCCCGGGTTCTGGAGCTTTCACCGCCAACCTGAGCGTGGTCGAACCGCGCGCCCTGGGGTAACGGACAAACCGCCCATCCATCCAGGCCGAAAGTCCCCGCGGGCTCGGCTCGACGCCCAGAATGCTGCGGCCGAGGTCAAGCTCCGTCCCGAGCGGCGACCGGGCGAACTACTCGCCGAGATGCCAAAGAATCCTGGGGGCCTTCTACCGGTGACACGTTGTCACAGGTAGGCATCGAGCGTCGCGAGTTCGCTCGTTGGCAGCGCATCGCGACACTGACCGAGCCGCACGCGCTCCTGCGAGCGGTCGAGGCTCGCGCCGGCCTGGTTCGCGTCGCATACGCACACCGAGCCAGCACCACCGTGTCGCTGTGGGTGTCCAGCAGCGTGGCGGCGTGCCGATTTGGCCCGAATCTTAGGACGAAAGACCCATTAAGTGCGGTAAGGTACGAACCGAGAATGCAGTGTCGGCAGCCGTCGACGGCCTCAGCCACCCGAAGTGAGGGTGCAGCGTGGACAGCGAGACGATTGCGGATCATCGGCGAGATGTGTGGGCCATCCCGGGGTTGTCGCTGTTAGAACTCGACGAGAACGGGACGATCACCGGCGCCACCTCCGCGTTGTGTGAACTCCTGGGCCGATCCGGACCGCAGGTCCTTGGGCACGACCCAGCAGAGTTCACCCACCCCGACGACGTCGCCGCCGTCAACCAGTCGGTAACGGTGGCGCACCACGGCGCGGTTGCACGCGAAATTCGGTACCTGCGTCCCGATGGCACCGTAATCCCCGTCCTGCTGAACGCCGTTTCGGTGCGCCAAGGCCGGATCGTGGGCCACGTGACAGACCTCAGCGCCACTGTTGCCGCCAGCGAAGCAGCAGCCCGGATCGCGGACCGCTACTCGTCGCTGGTCGAGCACTCCGCGGATCCGATCTTCGCCGTCAACTGCGACGGTCGGTTGATCACAGCCAACGCCGCGGCTTTCCAACTGGTCGGTAACCGCATCGGCCAAAGCGCAGCCACCATTCTGCAAGAACTGGTCCACCCCGACGACGTCGGACCTGTCCTCGGTGCCCTGAAGCGCTCCTACACCCGCGCGGGCTTCCACGAGATAGTCACCTTCCGCCTCAAGAGCCAAGACGGGAACTGGGTCTGGCTGGAGGCCAATGCGAACAACCAACTGGCTGACCCCGTCGTCCGCGCGCTCGTGATCACCGCGCGCGACGTGTCTCTCACCACGACGCACCTAGAGCAGACCCGCGCCATGATGCGCTCGATGATCGCGGCACTCGTACGCGCCACCGAGTTCCGCGACCCCTACACCGCCGGCCATCAGCTGAAGGTCGCCGATATTTCTGAGCGGATCGCCCGACAGCTCGGCCTGCCCCAAGCTGACTGTGAGCTCATCGAGCTCGGCGCCAGCGTGCACGACATCGGCAAGATCGCGATCCCAGCCGAGATCCTCGGCCGCCCCGGAGCGCTGTCACCGCTGGAGTTCGAGATGGTCAAGACCCATTGCCGCATCGGCTACGACATCTTGGCCGACGCCAAGCTGCCCCACCAGATCACCGACATCGTGCTGCACCATCACGAGCGCCTCGACGGCAGCGGTTACCCAGACGGTCTCGCCGGCGACGCAATCAGCCTCGAGGCCAGGATCGTGTCCGTCGCCGACGTCATCGACGCGATGGCCTCCCACCGGCCGTACCGGGCCGCACTCGGTATCGAAGCCGCCCGTA
Source organism: Acidothermaceae bacterium (assembly GCA_035653855.1). Taxonomy (GTDB): domain Bacteria; phylum Actinomycetota; class Actinomycetes; order Acidothermales; family Acidothermaceae; genus PALSA-607. Next base: position 3,674 of record DASRZB010000001.1, read on the forward strand.
CCGAGATCCAGCGCGGCCGCGGCCTGCGCTACGACCCCGCCGTAGTCGACGTAGCTCTCGCGATCACGGCAGAGCAGCCCGCGTTGCCCGGCCCACCAACCCAACAGCAACTGCCGCCATCCTTGACCACCGATTCGCCGTTAGCCGCCAGTGGGGTACACGCGGCCTAGCGCCCGACCACGACCAACGCTTGGGCAGCGCGCGTCCGCGAGCCCACAGCCGAACCCGGACCCCGCCGGGGGATGGCTCGCCCCAGCCCACTGCCGACCGACCCCACGGCTTAGCCCGGTCGAGGCTGCCTGGACGAGCGCCTCGATCTTCGGCCACACGCGCTAAGCCACCCGCGGAGCTCATCCGCAACGCCACTACCGGATCTCGGAAATGACTGTGTTTCGATCAGCCCGTTTCGGCCCCCACCGGGTTGCCGTGGTTGCATCGGCGGGGCGGTCCGGGCGCGTTCAGCAGACGCGATAGCAGGTCCAGCCCGGCGTCTCGCACAAGCTGGGCGAGCGAGGCAGACGCCGCCCTTTGACCTACGCATTCAAGATGCGGAGCGCACGGTCCACACATGTCCCGCCGGTGTCCGCATGTGCGAGCCAGGCCAGGGCGCCACGTACACAGCAGCCTGCCCAGGTCCGTAGCCGTCTTCGTTGGCTACTCGCCCGGCGCTGCTGCACGGCGTCCATGTGTGCTGGGACCTGCGGAAATGCAGTGTCGGCGGGGGTTTGGCTTATTCATTGGCTGCTCGGTCGCGAAACGACCGGCCTCAGAAAGCTCGGACTAGGCCTGTGACCTGCGGAAATGTGAGCCGCCTGTCAGAGTCGAACTGACGACCTACGCATTACGAGGTTTACGCGCACCGTGTGCAACGGTCCGTACGAATGTGTCTGCGC
>DASRZB010000002.1:0-3890 GCA_035653855.1 Acidothermaceae bacterium
CGAGGTCGCGGGTGATCTCGCCGGCTGCGGCCGAGAGAACATCGAGCAGCACCAGACGAGCGGCCGCATCGAGCCCGGCGGCGAGCCGTTCGGCAACGGCGCGGGTGTCTTGCGTGCCGTTGTCCGCGGCATCGACCAACTGTCGCCGGAGGTCACTGACGTATGGTCCGAGTTCCATGCCACCATCGTGACACCATTATGGTGTCACGTCAAGTCATTGTGGTGTCACGGAGTCCAGTCTCGATGGAACCAGCGACGAATGCGCTCGGAGCCGAACGCGATCTTGTCGGCGGACAACTCGACAGAAGGACCTTCGAGCGCACCCGCGGGTCGCTGGCCACTGAGGAATGTGACGTCGACCTTGGCGATCGTGTCGTGTCCGAAATCCAAATAGCAGATGCCGCGGCCGTCGTACGTCATCGACGGAGCAACACCCCGCATGTGCGTGCTGATCTGCGCCGCGACAACCGCGCCCTGACCCTCCGCAAAGACACCTGCTTTCGGCGTCCCGACGCTTGTCACATCTCCGACCGCATACACGCCTGGAAACGTCGTCTCCAACGTGAGCGGGTCGACCGGGATCCAGCCATCGACCGTCATGCCGGCCTCGACTACCACCGCTGGCGCGTGATGCCGTGGGACGCCGAGGAACAGGTCGTACGCAAATTCCTCGCCGCCGCTCGTTAGCGCGACCTTGCGGTCAGGTTCGAGCGCCACCACCAACTGACCGGGGTGCCACGCGATGCCGCGTTCAGCAAACGCGGCGAGAACGGCCTGCGATGCATCAGGGGACGGCGGGATGGGCACGCCGAATGGCATCACCAACGACACGTGAGACGACTCGAGCAAACCCCGGTCGCGCAGGAAGACGTGCGATAGCAGTGCCGTTTCACTCGGCGCCGGCGGGCACTTGAATGGCGTGGACGTCACACCGATCACGATGCGGCCGCCGCCGAATTGCGCCAGTACGTCACGCACAGCGAAGGCCCCGGCGACGGTGTAGAACTCATGCCCACCCTCGACAAGCCCGGGTGTCGCGGCAGGATCGAGGTCGGCACCGAGAGCGACGACGAGGACGTCGGCTTCGAATGTTCCGTGGTCAGTAACGACGGTGCGGGCGACCGGATCCAGAGCGCGAACCGTCGACTGCACGAACTGCACCCCTGGCCCTGCGACGTCGACGTAGCGATGCAGGACATGCTCGGCAGTCGCTCGGCCGAACATGACGTCGAGCTTCGAAAATCCGAAGACGAAACCGTCGGCACGGTCGATCAATACGACGTCGGCCCCGTCGCCGATTTCCTCCGACAATCTGGTCGCAAGTTCGAGTCCACCAAAACCTGCTCCGGCGATCACTACACGCATCCGCGCAGCTTAGAGCCTCTTACGGTTCGCGGCGAAGCATCCGGAAGCCACCGGCGATCAACGTGATCGCCACGTAGCCGGCCAGCACGGCGAGGCCGGTCCAGGGCGCGAATGCGTGCGGGTCGTGATGCGCCGACATGGCCTGGACGCCGATTTGTGACGGCAGCCACCGTGACGCCTGCTGCACCATGCTGGCCGGCAGAATCTGCACCAGGATCGGCGCGACCACGAGCAGGAATGCACTCATGATGATCGCGGCCGCCGATGTTCGGACTAGCGCGCCAAGCCCGATTCCCCACACGCACACGAGGATCAGGTACACAACTCCACCGCCGAGCGCAGCCGGCAGTTGCGGTGCCGACCACCCAGTTGCGAGGCCACCCGTGCTGAGCAGCGTCTGCCCGACAGCGAACGCAGCCACGCACGCACCCGCGCCGGCCAGCCCGGCAACACCGGCGTGGGTAAGTAGCTTCGCTGCCAACACCCGCAGGCGCGCGGGCTGTGCGAGAAACGTGACAGCCATCATCCCCGTGGCGTACTCGCGGGTGATCGACAAGATGCCGAACGCCGCAACGGCCAGGACGGCAGCGTTCACACCTTCGAGGGAGATGCCGACGGAGTCGAAAGTAAGACGGTCGGACGACGACATGTGCGACGCAGACGACGCAACCGCCAGGGCAACGAGCGCGCTGACCGACACCGCCAGTGCGATTGCCAAAGCGATCGTTCGCGAGGTCTTGTGAACGGGGCGAAGCTTCTCCCACTCCATCGCCAGCGCAGTGCGCATCGCGCTTCAGCTCGCCTGGCGGCGGCCGGCGAACTCAGCCGCATCGCAGGTCAGCTGCATGAAAGCGTCTTCCAACGACGCGCGCTGCGGCGAAAGCTCGAAGAGCGTCGCGCCGATTCGAGACGCCATCGACCCGATCTGCTCGATGCTGAGACCGACGACATCCAGGGCGTCGCGGTCACGCCACAACGACACTCCCTCAACAGCGAGTGCGGCCTCAATCTCGTCGAGTTGCGGGCTTCGCACCCGCACCGACGAAACGGCACGCTCGACAAAGTCGGTCACACTCTCTGCAGCGATCAGTCGTCCGGCACCGATCACGATGAGTGCGCTCGCGGTCAGCGCCATCTCGCTCATCAGGTGGCTTGCGACCAACACCGTGCGACCATCGGCCGCGAGGCCCTGCATGAATCCGCGGATCCAGCGAATGCCCTCGGGATCGAGTCCATTGATCGGTTCGTCCAAGATCAAGACCGGCGGGTCGCCAATCAACGCTGCTGCGATACCCAGTCGCTGCCGCATGCCAAGTGAGAAGCCGCCGACCTTGCGGCCCGCGACCGTGTCAAGACCGACAATGCCCAGCACGTCGTCGGCACGCGAACGTGAAAGGTCGTTGGCGGCCGCCAGCCAGCGCAGATGTTCTACCGCAGTCCGGCTTGGATTGACTGCGCCCGAGTCGATCAATGCTCCGAGTTCGCACAGCGGTCGAGGCAAGTCGTGGTAGCGCCGTCCATTGATCGTCGCGACCCCCGCGTCACTTCGGGTCAAGCCAAGGATCATTCGCGCCGTCGTCGTCTTGCCGCTTCCGTTAGGGCCCAGAAATCCAGTGACGACACCAGGTTGCACCTCGAACGACAACTCATCGACGACCGTGCGGCCGCTGTAGCGCTTGGTAAGACCACGTACTTCGATCACAAAATGCTTCCGCCTTTGCCGAACAGTCGATGGCCCTATGGGTCGATGGCCCGATGGTCGGAGGCCAACATTCGTGGAACCGATCGTACGTCGTTATCCTGAATGTGCCCTGAGACGAAGAAGCCAACCGCCGCTAGGTGAACACGGGACGTTGGTCAGCGACGAGTTGTGTCGATGGTCGCTGAGCCGACGACCCGCGTGCCGTCGTAGACGACGACGGCTTGACCGGGCGCGATGCCCCGCGCGGGAACTATCAACTCGACATCGAGACGAGCGCTGTCGATCACTCGCACTACGGCCGGCACGGGTTCGCCGTGGGCCCGCAACTGCACCAGAGCCTCAACTGGCCCGATTGGCGCGGGCCCACACCAGCGCGGGCGAACGCCGACAAGTCCCCGGACGTCGAGGTCTTCCGCTGTCCCGACCGTGACCGTTCGGGTCACCGGGGAAACATCGAGCACGTAGCGGGGTCGACCGTCGGATGCAGGAGTGCCGATGCGCAGCCCACGGCGCTGACCGACCGTGAACCCATACACGCCGTCATGCGAGCCGAGCGTCGCACCCGACGCGTCAACGATGGAACCGCCGACATCACCCAACGACGACAGCTGCCGATGCAAGAAACCGGCCGTGTCGCCGTCCGGGATGAAGCAGACGTCATGACTGTCGGGCTTTTCTGCCAACGCGAGCCCGCGACGGGCCGCCTCGGCACGAACACCGGACTTCGGTGTATCACCGAGCGGGAACATCGCATGGGCCAGCTGAGTCGCCGTCAAGACGCCGAGCACGTACGACTGGTCTTTGTCCGGATCGACCGCGCGGT
>DASRZB010000003.1:0-8977 GCA_035653855.1 Acidothermaceae bacterium
CACCTACATCACGAAGACGCTCGCTGCGAGCGGCAGCGCCAAAGGACAACCGGAGTGGTTCGAGGTCACCGACGTCAGCGTGTACTTCGATCACCCCGTGCACGCGCAGGCCGGCCACACCGTCAACATCGATCTGCGCAATCCGGTGCTTGGTCCTGGTGCAAGAGTCGCTGCGGAGTTGACTGCCGACTCCGCCCGCGCACTTGCGCACGCGATCCTCGCGATTCTCGACGAAGCGCCAGCGGGCCTGGCCTAGTACTTGCGTCGGTCCGCGAGCTACCTAAGCAGGCTCGGCGACGCGCAGCTTTCGACGTCCGTACCAATGGACGGCGGCGAACACGAGCAGCACCAACCCAGCGGCCGCAACGCAGTCGAGCCAGAAGTGGTTCGCGGTCGCGACAACGGCGTAGACGGTCAGGAGCGGTTGCGCGAGAACGAGCCACCGCCAGCGGCTGCTACTTGTTGAGATGACGGCCATCGCGATGGCGATCGCCCAGCCGACATGAATCGACGGCATCGACGACAGCTGACCGGTCAGCCCTTGGCCGAGGTGTGTGTACGCCGACTCGTGGTAGCGCGCAGCGGTGTCGACGAAACCGAACTGCGGGAGCAGCCGGGGCGGGGCGACGGCGATCAACTGGATCAGCAACGAGACGCCGGTGAACACCGCGATGATGTTGCGCCACTGGCGGTACTGCTCGCGGTGCCAGATGAACATCCACGGCAGAAAGATGACGAGGCTGCCGAAGTGAGCGACGAGGTAGTAGAGGTTGACGACGCGCACGAGGTCGGGATGCACAAGCAGTGCCGATTGCACGCTGACTTCGCTGGGTAGCCGCAAGGTCTGCTCGAAATGCCAGATCCACCGGCCGCGCGCGAAGGCGGCAGCGGTGTCGCCGAGGGAGACCGCGCTCGCCAGCTTCCACAACAGAAGCAGCCCGAGGACAACGCCGATTTCGAGAACGGCGGTGAGGCCGTTGCCAAGGAGGGGAGGCGCCGGTGCGGCAGGTCGCAGCCGGGTCGGCGCAGGTGACAAATCGACGGCGGCCCGCGGCCCACGCAGCAGCGACGTGAAGCTCACCCCGCAGCCATCGCACAGGTCGGCGTCCGCCGGATTCGCCTGCCGGCAGGCGGGACACACCCAGCGCTGGGTCGTCGCGGCGGTCATGTGTTCACCATCGAACGGCCGCCCCCGGCACTAAAGCGCCGAAGCCGCGTCGGCGCCGCGGTGCGCTCGACGGGCGCCGAATAGGCTCGCAGGCATGACGGTGCGGCGCATGGTGAACCCGGTGATGACCTACGCCTGGGGCTCCCGCGATGCCATCGCGAACCTTCAGGGCCGCCCCCCGACCGGAGTTTCGGAGGCCGAGCTATGGATGGGCGCGCACCCGCAGGCGCCCTCTGAGCTGCTCGACGGGTCGAACAGACAGGGCCTGGACGCCGTGATCGCGGCGGACCCGGTCGGCGTCCTCGGGGAGGCTTGTTTCGAGCGGTTCGGACCGCGGCTGCCGTTCCTGCTCAAGGTGCTCGCGGCCGAACATCCGCTGTCGTTGCAGGTCCACCCCGACGACGAGCAGGCCCGGCTTGGCTTTGGGGCAGAGGAGGCCGCGGGTATCGACCGGCTCGCACCTGACCGCAATTACCGCGATCCGTTCGGCAAGCCCGAACTGCTCGTCGCGCTGACAGATTTCCATGTGCTGCAAGGGTTTCGGCCGGCCGAGGAGGCGGTTGCGACTCTGTCGGCGTTGCGCGTCGACGGTCTGTCTCCGTTGATCGAAGCACTTCAAGGCGGGACGCCGACGGGCGAGGTTTTCCTTCGGCTGATCGAATGGCCAGCGGCCGACCGCGCCCGGATCGTCTCGGAAGTGGCTGCCGCGTGCAGTGGTCTGGCAGCCGATGGCGTGGGCCCGTGGATCGCGGGGCTCGCCGCGAACTATCCAAGCGATCCAGGCGTCATCGGTGTGCTGCTTCTGAACTACCTGACGTTGCGTCCGCTGGAGGGTCTGTATGTTCGACCAGGACAGATCCACGCGTATCTGCACGGCACCGGCATCGAGGTCCTCGGAGGATCAGACAACGTGATACGAGGCGGTCTGACTCCCAAGCACGTGTCGGCCGTGGAGTTGCGCGCGATCCTGCATGTCGCCTCCACGCCGCCCGCCCTGGTCGCGCCGGTCGCATCGACCGAAGGCGGCCAGACGTGGCCGACGCCGCAGCCGGAGTTCGAGGTGCGCCGGCAACAGATCAGCGCGATGGAACGTCTCGCGCCTGGTGGCCCTGCGGTGTTGCTGTGCTTGGAGGGCGAGCTCGAGATTGGCGACCGCGACGGCAGCGTGACACTTGGTCCTGGTGAGTCGGCCTTCGGATTCGCCGGCGCCGACCTGGCTGTCGCCGGCAGCGGTGTGTTGGTCCGCGCAGACCCCGGAATCGGCTGACGTGCGCATCGTCTGCAGCCGCGAAACCTCGTGGTGACCGAGGAGTCAGTGCCGACGAGTGAGTCGGCGCCGAAGAAGGTTCGCTGGGCTCGCGAGTGGGTCATCCTGATCGTGTTGACCGTCGTCGGCACATTCGTGCTGCGCACCTACGTCGTCCAGTCCTATCGGATTCCGTCCGGGTCGATGGAGAAGACGCTGCACGGCTGCACACCCGGCTGCGATGACGACCGGGTTCTCGTCGACAAGCTTTCGTACAAACTGCACGGCATCCATCGACGCGACGTCGTGGTATTCAAGGCCACCGGCAACTGGCTCGCGGTCGTCGGCGGTCCCGAAGACATCATCAAACGGGTGATCGGATTGCCCGGCGACACGGTGCAGTGCTGCGACGCACAAGGACGCGTCGAGGTCAACGGCGTGTCACAAAACGAGCCCTACGTCTACCAGAACAACGACTATGTCTTCGGCCCGGTTGTGGTGCCAAAAGGGCAGCTATTCGTGATGGGCGACCATCGATCGGATTCCTCGGACTCGCGCTACAACGGCACGATTCCGGAAAGCAGCGTGATCGGGCACGCGTTCATCCGGGTGTGGCCGATCACCCGAATTCGCACCCTGCACTAGCTTTTAGGCCGGCCGACGCAGGTCTTTCACCGCGTCGAGGATGCCGCGATGGAACGTCGGATACGCATAGATCATCGATCGCAGCCGTTCAAGCGGAACAGCCGCATGGACGGCGACCACGAGCGCCGAGAGCATCTCGCCACCCGACGGGCCGACCGTAGTCGCGCCGACAAGAACGCCGCGGTCTGCGTCGGCGATCAGCCGGATGAGTCCGTCGTTACCGGGGCCGTGAATCCAGCCGCGAGCCGTCGAGGGCAGCGCGGCACGTCCGACCAGGACGTCGATGCCGGCCGTCGTTGCCTGCGCCTGCGTCATCCCGACGCTGCCGATCTCCGGGTCAGTGAACGTCACCCTTGGCAGTGCGTCGTACTCGGCGCTGGTCACGCCCTCGATGCCCAGGATGTCGGCGAGCGCGATATCCGCCTGGTACATCGAGATGTGGGTGAACGCCCCCTTGCCTGTCATGTCGCCGATTGCCCAGATGCCGGGTGCGACTCGCATGCGTGTATCGACGGGGATGGCGTGCGCGGTGATGTCGATGCCGACCGTGTCGAGACCGACGGCGCCGAGGTCTACCTTGCGGCCCGTCGCCACGAGCAATCTCTCCGCCTGCAACGTGTTGCCGTCGGCGAGATCGAGGCTGAAGCCGGCGCCGTCGTGCCGGACGGCGGCAGCCGACACCCCAACCCGCACGTCGATTCCCTCGCGCGCGAAGACCTCGGCGAGCAACGCCCCGGCGTCCGGCTCCTCGAAAGGAACCAGCTGCGGCGCTGCCTCGACCACCGTCACGTGTGAACCGAATCTCGCGAATACCTGGGCCAGCTCGACGCCGATCGCGCCGCCGCCGAGCACGATGAGGGACGCCGGAACCTCGGTCGCCTGGATCGCGTCGCGGTTTGTCCAGAGCGGGGTTCCGGCCAGGCCCGGGACAGGCGGGATCAGCGGGTCGGTACCGGTGTTCAACACGATCGCGCGGCGGGCTTCGAACTCGCGATCACCCACCGCGACCGTCTTGCGACCAGTCAGGCGGCCGTGGCCTCGAACGAACCGGCCGCCTTTGCCCTCGAACCGATCGACGGCGACTTGGTCGTTCCAGTCGTCGGTAGCTTCATTCCTGATTCGCGCCGCGACCGGTGCCCAGTCGGCCATGACTCGCGAGTCGCCAGCGAGCCCCGGAATCCGCCGGCCTTCGGCGAGGGCGTTCCCGGCGCGAATCATCATCTTGCTCGGAATGCAGCCGAAGTACGGGCACTCGCCGCCCACTAGCCGCTGATCGATGCCGATCACGTCGAGGTGCGTTTCTGCCAACCGCCCCGCGAGATCCTCCCCGCCAGGACCCATCCCGATGACGACGACGTCCACCTGCTCCACGAGGCCTCCAAGTGGTCGAGTAGGTGCCTCGATTCTGGTGCCTCGGGTGCGTCCCCACCTCCGCGACTCCTCACAAATTCAGGTTGTTGAGCCGCGCCTCGGGGTGAATGTGTGACGTGACGTGACTCACATCGGAAGCGCGACGCGGGGTTGAACCCGGCTGTTCGGCGCAATCGAGCTCCGCAGCAACGCCGAGTCCGACGGGCCCTGACGTGCTCGCGACCGTGACGAGCATCCCGGTCGGCAACGGGCTGCACGGTGGCGCCAGCAGGCAAGGAGTTCCAGTGCCCGTGCCACGGGTCGGTGTACAACGCAGCCACCGGCGCAGTGATCCAGGGTCCGGCACCGAAGCCGCTCGCGTCGATCCCGATCAAGGTGGAGGGCGGCAACATCGTCTCGGCCTGAGCACCGGACCATCGGGTTCGGTCGAAGGTCGGGTTTGGCTCGGGCCCGCGTACTGGTCGGAATGGGTATGTTTCAGCCCGATTGAGCACTAGCGCCTCCTAGCCTGCCTAGTTCTTCTGGGTGAATGAGGTCCTGAACTCAGATGTTCTCCGGCGTTCGGGTTGTGACCAACTCCCAGCCCGGTTATGGTTCGACGCGGTTGGGCTGCGTCCATTCGTGACGTAGCCGCGGCCACCGCCGAACCCGCGTGAGCGGGACCGGGGAACCACAGGTTTGCGATCTTGGGGTGAATCGGCCTTCGGGCCGTAGGGCGCACTTCCCGCCCGAATCCGTCAGCTAACCCGGTAGGCGGTCGAGGGAGAAGGGCTCCGCTTTGCCGTTTGCCCCGTGTGTCGGGACCCCGCGCACCGGTCGTCGTATCTTGGCGTCGGTTGGCGCCATGGCTGTTTCGTCTGCCGTCCTGGCAGGCCTCCTGCCGGTCGCCACCGCCTTTGCTGCCGGCTCAACGACGACTACCGTCGCCCAGGCGCAGCAGCAGCTCGACGCCGTCTCCGTTCAGGCAGACAAGGCCGTCGAGGCCTACGACGAGGCGACGGGCGCGCTCGCGACCGTTACCGCGGCCGCCACCGCGGCGAAGGCCGCTGCTGCCCAGGAGCAGAGCGTCGTCGACGCCGCCAAGGTCGGGGTGCAGGCTCTCGCGGTCGCGCGCTACGAAGGCAGCAGTGCATCGCCCGCTCTCGCGGTCCTACTGTCCAATGACCCCACGACCTTCTTGCGGCAGACCGAGGTGCTCCAGCAGGTCAGCCACTATCAAGCGGCCAGTCTCACCGACATCGTCAACGCGAACCGGGTCATGACGGCACTCCAGGCGAGCGCCGACCAGGCGGTTGCCGCCCAGCAGAGCGCGCTGGCCCACCTCGCCGCGACGAAGGCCGCGGTTGAGAAGGTGCTGAGCCAGCAAACGGCGCTGCTCACCGCCGCACAGGCCAAGGCCGCGCACGACGCCGCAGTTGCTGCGTCCGCGGCTGAGACTGCCGCCATCGAGCGTCAGCGCACCACCGCGGTGTCGAGATCGGTCACGCGGCCGGCGCTGCTGTCGGTGGCGAAACAGACAACGCACCCCAAGGCCCCGACACCGGTCGCCGTGAAAGCACCGGCCGCGGTTGCTCCGGCAGCCTCCGGCAAGGTTGCCAAGATCCTCGCCTTCGCCTACGCCCAGCTCAACAAGCCGTATCGGTTCGGCGGCGCAGGCTCGCACGTGTACGACTGCTCGGGTCTGGTCATGCGGGCGGCTGCTGCTGCGGGAATCTCGCTCGCGCATTCGGCCGCGGCGCAGCAACGGTCAGGACACCGAGTGCCACTGTCGCAACTCCAGCCCGGCGATCTGGTGTTTTGGGGTAACCCTGCCTACCACGTGGGCATTTACGTCGGTGGCGGCAAGATCCTCGACGCCCCGCACACCGGCACGGTGGTCCAGATCCAGTCGCTCTGGGGCCGGCCGAGCAGCGCAACCCGCCTCTAACGGGCTCAGCCTCGGCGGCGCGGCTGCCGATACCCCAGCGTGGTCCTTCAGTACGTCGCCGTCGCGTTCGCGCTCGCTGCCCTGGCCTTGTTCATCCGGTGGCTGCAGCAGCGCGGAGTTCGCGAACACGCGCCTTTTCCCGCGATCAGCATGAGTTCGTGCGTGGTGCTCGCGGTGCTAGCGACGTTTCCCGTCGTCGACCGGGTCACCCTCGAAAGTCGCCTCAGCCACACGTCGTCCACCTTGCTTGGCCTGCGTGTCGAGGTGGATTGCCAGACGCTGACCGGGTCGGCACTCGACATGGGCAACGAGCTCGGGTACGTGAAATGGGGCCCCGACGGCGTCCCCGAGCGCCAGACGCTGATCAAGCATCAGCAGTGCAACGACCTGCACAGCTATCTCAATTCGTCCAAGCAACATCCCAGTGCAGCTCAGATTTTGGCGGTCCACGTCCTGACGCACGAGTCGATGCACATGTCCGGGATCAAGATTGAATACGTCGCCGAATGCGCCGCCATGCAGCACGACACGGCGATGGCGGAGGACATGGGCGCCACGCCGGCCGCGGCTCACGCGTTGGCGGTGACGTACTGGCTCACGGTGTACCCGAACATGCCCGACGGGTACCGGAGCTCCGACTGTCGGCCGGGCGGGTCGCTTGACCTGCACCTGCCTGATGCACCCTGGGCGGCCTAGCCCTGGTGTAGGGCGCGGCCTAGCTTTGATGCAGGGCGCGCCTGACAGCTTGATATTCCGGGGACAGCGTGCGTTCCGGAACGTAGCCTCAAGGCGTGCGCGTGACATTTACCCGGCAGACGCAGTGCCGCTACGGCGTTGACGTGAGTCGCGAGAGCGGCCCGCCGGCCAGGCTGCGGGTGGTCGAGTTGGACGCCGAGCTGCTCCCTCGCGAGATCAGGCACTTCTTCGTGGAGCGGGAATTCGGCCTGAAGCTCGGGATCTTTGGCCAGCTCGCCGCCGGAGGCGACGCCGGTCGGTTCTTGGCCGCACCTGCCGACCGCGACTCGCGGTTGGCCCATCTTTCACATCGCCTGCAGATCACCGGCCGCGGCGACCTCGGCCGGTCGGTCGCGCTCGTCGCCTGGTGCACCGCCGTGTGGGAGATCGAGACGGGACGCCGATCAGCGGGGCCCGGTGATTCACGACGGTCCGGTGAGCAGCGGATCGAGTGCTCCGCCTCGCCGTGGCCGTTGCTTGACGTCGCCGCCGTATCGTGCGAACAGGTCGCTGCGGCCGTCCAGTGTCTCGCCGCGACGGCGGTCATCTGGAACGAGCTGAGCCCCGGGCAGCGGGTCTCCTTCGACTGGCCGCAGGCCCTCACGCTGACCGCACGGCGATCCGCCTGAGCCTTGCTCCCACAACCCTGGCCTTAGGCCGTCTTCGTCGGCCGCATCGGTGGGTCGGATGGCCACGGATGCCGCTTATCGCCGTCCCAGGGGATGATGGGGAGTCACTCGCGCACGGAGCAGGAGGTCGACGTGACGCAGCTTTCCCAGTCGGGCTCGCCGCTCGACGTGTCCGACTACGGCGAGGACCTGGCCGAGGCGCTCGGTAGCGCGGTCACCGAACATCATGCGAACGCCGACCCTGAGCTGCCGGCGGATCGCTTCATCGACCGCGAGGCTAGCTGGCTCGACTTCAACTCCCGGGTACTCGAACTGGCCCAGCGTGACGATGTCCCGCTGCTCGAGCGGGTCAAGTTCTTGGCCATCTTCGCGACCGGGCTCGATGAGTTCTTCATGGTGCGAGTGGCTGGTTTGAAGCGGCGCATCGCTACTGGCATTGCGGTCACCGCGCCAAGCGGCCTGTCGGCGCGCGACCAACTTGAACTTGTGTCGACGCGCGCGCATGCGCTGGCGACCGATCACGCCCGCGCCTTCTTCGACGACATCAAGCCAGCGCTCGCCGAACGCGGCATCCAGCTGTTGCGTTGGGACGATCTCGCCGAGGCCGACCACACGCAGCTGCGCACCTTCTTCAGCGAGAGCGTGTATCCGGTACTCACGCCGCTTGCTGTCGATCCCGCGCACCCGTTTCCTTACATCTCCGGCCTGTCACTCAACCTTGCCGTCGTCGTCCGCGATCCGCGTACTGGTGAAGAGCGATTCGCGCGCGTCAAGGTTCCCGAAATCCTGCCGCGGTTCCTGCCGCTCGGCGGCGGGCGCTTCGTCACGATCGAAGAAGTCATCGCCGCGCACCTGCAAGTGATGTTCCACGGCATGGAGGTGCTGGAGAGCCACCGGTTCCGGGTGACCCGCAACCAGGATCTTGAGGTCGACGAAGACGACGTCGACAACTTGCTGCAGGCACTCGAACGCGAACTGTTGCGTCGCAGATTCGGACCACCGGTTCGTCTCGAAGTCGAGGAGACGACGAGTCCGCGAGTACTCGACTTGCTGATTCGCGAACTCGGCGTGAACGAGACCGAGGTGTACCGGCTCCCTGCACCGCTCGACCTGTCGGGCTTGTGGAGCATTTCAGATTTGCAGCGGCCGGAGCTCAAGTACGAGCAGTTCGTGCCAGCGACGCATCCGCGGTTGGTTAACGCCGATGGTGACGGCGTCCGCGATATTTTTGCAGCTCTGCGGTCTGGTGACATTCT
>DASRZB010000004.1:0-9187 GCA_035653855.1 Acidothermaceae bacterium
GCAGGAGATCGTCGTCCATTTCACGACCGATGCAACGCCCGCCGACCACGCACGGGTCTGGGCCTTATGTCAGCACATCCCAAACGTGGTCCCCGAGCCTTTGGACACGACCAGCAAGTACAAGGCGACGCTGCTGTACAACGTCCGGTACCGGGTCGATCACGCCACCAACCTGCAGCTGCAGCAACTCTTCAACTGCTTGAAGCAGGACCCAACAGTGGCTGGCTACGACAACGGAGACAGCGCCGACAACTAGCCGAGTCGCGCTTACTCGCCGCCGCGCGAGGGCGACCCGATTTCGATCATGCGTTCCACCGAATGCCGAGCCCGCGCGGCCACGGTCGGGTCGACGTCAACGTCGAACACGTTCTCCCGCAACGATCGCAGCAGCTTGGCCGGCGTAATCATCTTCATGTAAGGGCACACCGCGCGTGGCGAGACCGGCATGAAGTCGGTGGTCGTGTTGAGCTTGTGCAGCTGATGCAAGATGCCGGTCTCGGTGGCGACGAGTACTCGTGGAGCCTTGGTCGACTTCGCGTATTCGACCATGCCGCCGGTCGACAGGATGCGCGTGCGATCGGCCGGCAGGTCGCCGGTGCTCGTGAGGTAGAGCGCAGTTGTGGTGCAGCCGCATTCGGGATGCACCAGCAGGTCGGCATCTGGGTTCGCGTCGAGCGTTGCACGCAGATCGGACGGTGAGATCTCGGCGTGCACGTGGCACTCGCCCGCCCACACATCCATGTCGCGACCGGTCGCTCTCCGCACGTGTGCGCCGAGGAATTGGTCTGGGAGAAAGAAGATCTCCTTGCCGTCGGGGATCGACCGCACAACGTCGGCGGCGTTCGACGATGTGCAGCACACGTCAACTTCGGCCTTGATGGCGGCAGACGTGTTGACGTAGGCCACGACGACTCCGTCGGGATGATCGGCTTTCCATGCAAGAACGTCAGCGACGTCAATGCTGGCTGCCAATGAACATCCGGCGTCGAGGTCCGGAATCAATACCGTCTTGTGGGGCGCAAGGATCTTCGCCGTTTCCGCCATGAAGTGCACACCGCAGAACACGATGGTGTCGGCGTCACTCGCCGCGGCGATCCGCGACAGCGCTAGCGAGTCACCGACGTGGTCAGCCACGTCTTGGATGTCCGGGAGCATGTAGTTGTGCGCGAGGATCACTGCGTTGCGCGAGGCTGCGAGAGACCGAATCTCCTCAGCCCAGCCGTCAGGCGGTGGGCTCTGCGGCAACACTGGTTGTGGGTAGAGGTCCGCTGTCACGACTTCTGTTCCTTGGTGTAGGGGCCTTCCGTGGACTGGCCCACTTCTGTGGAGTGACCGAGCTGGGTAACCGCCGGGCCGTCGATCCCGATCCGGTCAGTCGAGACGAACTCCGGTTGCGCGCCGTCGCCTACCGGACCCGCGTTCGCCATCACGACGGCGATCCATGGCAGTACAACCGCGGCCGCAATGCCGACAACGCGCAGCCATCCGGTGAACAAGAAGATCGCCAGCACCAAGAAGACCACTCGGACCGTCATCGATATGAGATAACGCCGAAGCCGGCCAGACATTTCCTGGGAGTGACCGGGCTGGGCTGCAGTGACCAAATAGACCGGTGAATCGTCTTCTTGCGCGCGGTCCCGCACCCGTCTTTCCACCCCTCTACCGTACGCCGCGATGATGGTGCCTCCGAGAGCGAGCACTTAAGTTGACAAGCAGGAGGTTCCTATGAGCGATCGCACCTACCGGGTTACCGAAATTGTCGGGACGTCGGGTGAAAGCGTTCAACATGCCGTCCGCAACGGCGTCCGCCGGGCATCTCAGACCATCCGGCATCTGGACTGGTTCGAGGTGACCGGCATCCGCGGTCACATCGTCGACGGCGATGTCGAACACTTCCAGGTCACCATGAAGGTCGGGTTCCGCCTCGAGGATGTGTGACCAGAGTCAGGAGGCCTTACTTACTGTGCTCATGTTGAAGTCCGGAATGCGCACCGCCGGCATCGCCGTCCGGCTGAAGTAGTCGTTCCATTCACGGCACAGGCACACTTGCGTCGAGCCGACCTCGGTGATGCGATCGAGCAGGTCGACCGGACTCTCGTTGAACCGGAAGTTATTGACTGCACCGACGACCTCGCCGCCCTCGACGAGGTAGACGCCGTCGCGAGTCAGCCCGGTGAGCAGCAGCGTTTGCGGGTCGACTGACCGGATGTACCACAAACACGTCAGCAGCAGCCCGCGCTCGGTGCTGTGAATCATGTCGTCAAGGCTTGCGGTCGCGCCGGCCTGCTCGAAGATCAGGTTGTCGATCGCTGGCGTCACGGGCAGGCCGGTCAGCGCCGCGGTGTGGCGGGTCTGGATCAGGGAGTTCAAACGTCCTTCGTCGATCCACGACGTCGGGAGAAGTTCGAGGCCGTTGTCGAACACCGAACTCTCCGCACTCGATGCATGAGCAACGACGAAAGGAATGCAGGCAAGGCCGGGCGCGGCCGGGTCGCTGCGTAACGTCAAGGGCAGGCTGCTCAACGACTCGCCGACGCGGGTGGCGCCAGCGGGCTTGGAGAACACGGTGCGACCGTCATGTGCGTCGCGCGCTCCGGACGACCAGTACATGTAGATCAACAGGTCCGCCAGTGCGCCGGGCGGCACGATGGTTTCGTAACGTGCCGCCGGGAGGTCGACGCGTCGAGCCGCCCACTCGAGGCGCTGCGCGAGCGCGTCGGCGTCACGCCCGATGTCGATGTCGGTGAAGTCGCGGGTGGCTGCGCCTGACCAGGCCGATCGTGTCAGGTCACTTGACTTAGCGTTCATCTCGAGCTTGCCGGTGGGTTGATCGTGGCGCAGCCGCAGGCCGGTCGAACTGCCCATGAAGCTGGAGTTCACGACGTGCTCGGCGAACCCGAACAGCAGCCGGTCCTGTGCCGCGGCCTTCGTGAGCGCTGCACCGAGATCGCCGACGAATCCCTCGAAGACCGCGGCGGACGTCTCCTGAGGCTCGTCCTGCCACGCCTGGTCGACCGGCCGGCTGGGTTCAACCAGCGCGCCGGCGTCCTCGGCCGGCGTGTTCTCGCTTGCGGCGGCCACCGCAGCCCGCACGAGATCGTCGAGATCGGCCGTACGCACCGAGCTTCGCGACACGACGCCCGCTGCCACGCCGTCCGCGCCCTTGACTGACGCGATCACGGTCAACCGGCGGCCGCGCGTCACGCCGTTGGTCGTGAGGGTGTTGTTCGCCCAGCGCACGTTGGCGCTGCTCGACTCGTCGGCAAGCACTACGCAGCCATCGACGCCGGTGATGCCGGCGGCGATCTCGAGCGCGCGCTCGACGGTCTCCTGCGGCGACTGGTCGCTCATCTAGCGGCCACCTTCCTGGACGGTGTTGAGAATCTTGACGCCGCGAAACACCGCTGATGGGCAGCCGTGGCTGACCGGCGCGACTTGTCCCGGCTGTGCCTTGCCGCAGTTGAACGCCCCGCCCAGCACGTAGGTCTGAGGGCCGCCGACGGCGTCCATCGAGCCCCAGAAATCGGTCGTGGTGGCCTGGTAGGCGATGTCGCGCAGCTGGCCGCTGAGGTGCCCTGAGCGGATCTCGTAGAACCGCTGGCCGGTGAACTGGAAGTTGTAGCGCTGCATGTCGATCGACCAGCTCTTGTCGCCGACGACATAGATGCCACGTTCGACGCCGGCGATGAGTTCTTCGGTTGACGGCCCGTTCGCTGCGGGCTGCAGCGAGACGTTCGCCATCCGCTGCACCGGTACGCGATCGGGCGCGTCGGCGAACGCGCAACCGTTCGAGCGGCCGAGGCCCTTGAGCTTCGCCATCCGGCGGTCGAGCTGATACCCCACCAGGATGCCGTCGCGGATCAGATCCCACTGCTGACCGGCTACACCGTCGTCGTCGTAACCGATCGTCGACAGGCCGTACTCGGCGGTCCGGTCACCGGTGACATGCATGTGCGGCGAGCCGTAAACCAACGAACCCAGCTTGTCGAAGGTTGCGAAACTGGTGCCTGCATAGGCCGCCTCGTAGCCAAGTGCGCGGTCGAGCTCGGTCGCGTGTCCGATCGATTCGTGGATGGTCAGCCACAAGTTCGACGGATCGATCACCAGGTCGTAGGTGCCTGCCTCGACCGAGGGCGCCTTCATCTTCTCCGCGAGCAGAACGGGGATCTCGGCGATCTCCTGATCCCAGTCCCAGCCGGTTCCGGTCACGAACTCCCAGCCGCGACCGACCGGGGGCGCCAGGCTTTCCATCGTCTCGAACCGCCCGGTGTCGGCGTCGACACATACGGCGGTCAAGCTCGGCATCAACCTGACCCGCTGTTGGTGCGTCGTCGTGCCAGCGAGATCGGCGTAGAACTTGTGCTCCAACACCTGTGCGACCGCGGCGTCGACGTGGTCGATGCCATCGGACGCAAGCAACCGCGCGGAGCGTTCGGCGAGTAGCGCGACCTTCTCGCTGTCGGGGACGTCGAACGGGTTGATGTCGTACGACGACACCCAGCGTGCGTCGGCGTAAACCGGTTCGTCGGCCAGCTCGACCGGCTCGCGGTTTAGCGGGCGGGTTGCCTTGGCGATGGCTACGGCCTGCTCGGTGACGCGGACCGCTTCCGCGGGGGTCAGGTCGACGGCGGCGGCAAAGCCCCAGGTGCCCTCATGCACGACGCGGACGGCGAACCCGCTGTCGACATCATCGAGACGACCCTCGAGGCTTCCGTCGCGCAGCCGCAGCTGCTGCGTGCGGTGACGTTCGACCCGCAGGTCGGCATGCGAGACGCCGAGTTCTCTTGCGCGCGACAACGCGGCGTCGGCGAGGGCCTGGAGCGGCAAGTCGAGAAAGGACTGGTCGATCTCACGGTCGGGCATCGCGCGGGCTACCTCCGGCGTCCGGGCCGTCAGCGACGGCTGAATGTCGTGGCCGTCAGCGACGGCTGATCGAAGGCCACCCTACGTCGACAGCTCGTCCGACGATTGAGGCGCGCATGCAACCGCCGCCTGGCCGGGGAGGGGGTCCCAGGCCAGACGGCGGTGGCGGAGCGACTGCGAGTGAGGCGGGGTAGTGCGGGTGGGGTGAAATGCGCCGGCAGTGGGTGCTGTCGGTATTTGGAGCGGGGCCTGCAGTGGGTGCTGCAGCTGTTGGGTGCGGTGGGGTAACGCGGCGGTGCTGGACCTGATAGGCGGGTACCTATTAGGCCTTGAGGCGTGCCGCCCCGCCTGCCCGTCCCCCCGGACCAGGCAGACGAGGCAGCAAGTCGGTGACGTCGAAGTAGTCGGCGGTGTCCACCAAGGCGGGCGACATCGCGGCGAAGCGAAGGCGACCACCCGTCTGGCGCACCCATTCGGCTGCAGCGACGAGGACGGCGAGTGCACGCTCGTGGATTTCGGTGACGCGGCCGGCGTCGACGAGGATGTCGTCGCAACCCTCCGGCCGACTGCTCAGCAAGGTGGCCCGCAGGTCGGGCAATGACGCGACATCGAGGGAGCCGGCTAACCGGACCACGATCCCGTCCGCGAGGACGTTGGCGGTCACCGTGTCGAAGGTGTCGGCGGTCATTGTGCTCATGGGGTTCTCCACCTGCTGATTACTGTGTTGGATGAACTGCGGTCTGTGCTGGGCGACTACTTATTGATCGGGGAACTTGAGGCCTCCGAGCAGGTCCGGACGGAGCGAGTTTCCTGCGCCGCGCGACGATCAGGCGCCCACCGTTGCGCTGACCAGCGTTAGACCACCCGGCGTAGCCCGAGGCGCTGTCGCGCTCGAACCCGAGGCGCTGTCGCGCTCGAAACCCGTATTACCGGTAGCCTCGGCGGGCGACCGATAGTGGCGTCGGCGCCCGGCCGCACCGGGCTCGTGGAAGGACCCGCGTGCCGCGCTCTGTGCTCGTCACCGGCGGAAGCCGCGGCATCGGACTCGCGGCGGCGCAAGCCTTGGCGGCAGCGGGTGACCGCGTCGCGGTGACCTATTTGTCGAGCGCGCCCCCCGAGGGGCTGCTGGCCGTCCGTTGTGACGTGACGAACGCCGACGAGGTCGAGGCCGCATTCAAGCGCGTCGAGGCGGAGCAGGGCACGGTCGAAGTCTTGGTGGCCAACGCCGGGATTACCCGCGACACGCTGCTGCTGCGGATGACGGACGACGACTGGGACGCCGTCATCGCCACGAACCTCACCGGGGCATATCGGGTTGCCCGCCGCGCGGCGCGCGGCATGCTGCGTGCGCACAACGGCCGGATGATCTTTGTCTCCTCGGTCGTCGGCCTCTCTGGGTCAGCTGGGCAGGCCAACTACGCGGCGACCAAATCAGGGCTAGTGGGGTTCGCACGCTCCCTGGCCCGCGAGTTCGGGTCGCGTGGGATCACCGCCAACGTCGTGGCCCCCGGCTTCATCGAGACCGACCTGACGGCGGTTCTTGCCGACGGCAGGCGCGCGGAGCTGCTCGATCAGATCCCGCTGCGCCGCTACGGGTCGCCGGATGAAGTCGCCGGGGTGATCCGCTTCCTGGCCAGCGACGAGGCTGCATACATCACCGGTGCCGTCATTCCTGTCGACGGCGGTTTGGGAATGGGGCACTGAATGGCACTCCTCACTGGCAAGCGGCTGCTCATCACCGGCGTGCTGACCGAGGCGTCGATCGCCTTCGATGCGGCACGGTTGGCGCAGCAGGAAGGTGCGCAGGTCGTCCTGTCGTCGTACGGGCGGGTGCGTCGGCTCACCGAGCGCATCGCCGCGCGGCTTCCGCAACTGCCGCCGGTGATTGAGCTCGACGTCACCAACGTCGACGACCTGGCCGCGCTGCCGGAGCGGGTGGGGGAGCACCTCGACGGTCTCGACGGCGTCGTGCACGCCGTTGCATTTGCACCTGAGGCTGCGCTCGGTGGCAACTTTCTCAACACCGGGTGGGACGACGTCGCGACCGCATTGCACGTATCTGCCTACTCGTTGAAAGCTCTGACGACGGCCGCGCTACCCCTGATGCCAAACGGGGGATCGGTCGTGGGTCTCGACTTCGATGCCAGCGTTGCCTGGCCCCTGTACGACTGGATGGGCGTCGCCAAGGCAGCACTTGAGTCATGCTCGCGCTACCTCGCCCGCGATCTCGGGAAGAGCAACGTGCGGGTCAACCTGGTCTCGGCCGGCCCGATCCGAACGATGGCCGCCAAGGGGATTCCTGGCTTCGACGAGCTTGCCGCGATTTGGGAAACGCGGGCGCCGATGGCCTGGGACGTCAGCGATGCCGAGCCGGCTGCGCGGGCGATCGTTGCACTGCTCTCGGACTGGTTCCCCAAGACCACCGGCGAGATCATCCACGTCGATGGCGGCGTCCACGCCATGGGCAGCTGATCGACGTCCGGCCCTACGCTACGGCGTCCTGCTCGACGATACGTCGGCGTACCGTTGGATCACGTGAGCATGACGCAGAGCAGGAACGCCCGCCGCCAGCAGCGGCTGCTGATTGCCATCGTGCTCAACATCGCCGTCGTCGTGGCACAGATCGTCTGGGGAGTGCTCGCTCATTCCCTCGGGCTACTTGCCGATGCCGGGCACAACCTGGCGGACGTCGCGGGGTTGGCCATCGCGGTCATCGCATTGCGGTACTCGCTTCGCCGCGCCACGATGGCGCGCTCGTTTGGCCATCACCGGGCGACCATCCTCGCGGCGCTGGCGAATGGTGGGCTGCTGCTCGCGGTCACGGGATTTGTGGCCGTTGATGCGGTGCTCAGGCTCGCACATCCACGGCCGGTGCACGGCGGCATCGTGGCATTGGTTGCCCTGGGGGCTGCCGCGTTGAACGGCGTCGGCGCGGCGCTGGTGCACGAGCGACGCGCCCGACCCGGTGCGCACCCCGATCTGAACATGTCGGCTGCGACGTTGCACCTTGTCTCGGATGCGGCTGTTTCCCTCGCGGTTGCCGCGACCGGCCTGGTCATCCTGCTCAGCCACGGCACCTACTGGCTCGACCCGGCGGTGTCACTGCTGGTGTGCGTGGCTATCACGAGCCAGGCCGTGCGGCTCCTGCACCGAAGTGCGGATGTCTTGCTGGAGTCGACGCCCAAGGCAATCGACCCCGAGGCCGTACTTGCGGCCGTGCGCGACGTCCCGACCGTGGTTGATGTTCACGACCTGCACGTGTGGAGCCTGTCGAGCGATTTACACGCGATGTCCGCGCATGTGGCGGTCTCTGGTCACCCAACGCTCGAGCAGGCGCAGGCAACGGGGGAGCGGATCAAGGACATGGTCGCTCTCGACTTCGATATCGCGCACGCCACGATCGAGATGGAATGCGAAGCCTGCCCCGAGCCCGACCCGTGTGCGCTCGAGTCACCAATGGCCGTGTCGGGGTTCCAGGTACTGCACCCGCATCGGCGGTAGCCAGCGGGTGGGAGCCGGTAGTCTGAGGCTACGAGACCGTCGCCGCGTTTCCGGCCGGGTCCCAGCCGGACGTCGCCATCGCATGTGCCCGTGTCGTGGAAGCCGTTGGTGAAGCCAAACGCCAACGCGGATGACCACCCGCACGAGAACGAAGTCGTTGCTGACGTCGCGAAGGTATGGCGCGGTCGGGTGGTCGTGAAACCGGCCAAGCCAGACTTCACCGAGCGTTCACCCTCGCGTCACCTCGGGTTGCCTCACGGGCCGCAGATACGGCAGATTCTCGGCGAGCGAACGGGAAGGGGCGACACATGGCATCGACGCGAGCCAAGCCTGGGACGAAAACGCAGTCACCGCGTCGGGAGCGCCGCAAGGTCGCCTGGGCGAGTGTGCAACTCACGCAGGATCTGGATTCGTTCAGCCTCGAGGCTGACAACGAGGACCTGGACGATCCGATTCTGGTAGGCGCCGACGGCAAGCGTGTCGACACGTGGCGGGAGAACTACCCGTACGACGAGCGACTCGAGCGCGGGGAGTACGAGCGGCAGAAGCGCGCGCTTCAGGTCGAGCTGCTGAAGATGCAAGAGTGGATCCAGGACAACGGGCAGCGTGTGTGCGTTCTGTTCGAGGGCCGCGATGCGGCAGGCAAGGGCGGCACGATCAAGCGGTTCATGGAGCATCTCGACCCGAGGGCAGCACGCATCGTTGCACTGGGAAAACCGACCGAGCGCGAGCTCGGTGAGTGGTACTTCCAGCGTTACATCGCTCAGCTACCGAGCGCCGGTGAGATCGTGTTGTTCGACCGTTCTTGGTACAACCGCGCGGG
>DASRZB010000005.1:0-5886 GCA_035653855.1 Acidothermaceae bacterium
TCGCGCCGTCCGGTGGCCATTGGCAAGTCATCGTGATCGAGGACGCCGACCGGTTGACCGAGGGGGCCGCCAACGTGTTGTTGAAGGCGATCGAGGAACCGGCGCCGCGCACGGTGTGGTTGTTATGCGTGCCGTCGGCCGAAGACCTCGTCGTGACGATTCGCTCGCGTTGCCGGGTGGTCGCGCTGCGCACTCCGCCGACCGATGCAGTTGCTGCGGTGCTGGTGTCGCGCGACGGAGTGTCCGCTGAGGTTGCAGAGTTCGCCGCCCGGGCCGCGCAGGGCCACGTCGGGCGTGCGCGCCGGCTCGCGACCGACGAAGCAGCGCGGTCACGGCGGCATGAGGTGTTGCAGTTGCCGTCGGCACTCGCCGACGTCGGCGGTTGCCTCGCGGCTGCCGGTGCTTTGGTGAAGGCCGTGGGTGCCGAATCGGCGGAGGTGACGTCGTCGCTCGACGAGGCCGAAACCGCGTCGTACAAAGAAGCCTTCGGCGAGGGCGGGACGGCGACCGGGCTGGGTCGCGGTTCTGCGACTGGCGGCGGTGCCGCCGCTCGAGGTGCGTTGCGTTCGGCCGCGGCCGCGCTCAAGGATCTCGAGGGTCGGCAGAAGTCGCGTGCGACGCGCACGCAGCGCGACGCACTCGACCGAGCGCTGACCGACCTCGCGGGGTTCTACCGCGACGTGCTCGTCGTGCAGTTGGGCGCGGGCGTCGACATCGCGAACATCGACGAGTCGGCCGCGATCTCTTCGTTGGCCGCGTCGTCGTCGGCCGAGTCGACCGTGCGCCGGCTGTCGGCCGTGTTGGCCTGCCGCACGTCGCTCGATGCGAACGCCAACCCGCTGCTCACCGTCGAAGCACTGACCCTGGCCCTGCGCGCCGGCTAAGTGGCGGCGGGCCGAGTGCTGCGCCTCGTCGCGCAACTTCTCGATGCTGTCGGGGCGAGACCACCACGACGTTGCGTACCGCCCATCGAGGCCTAGGTCTCGCCGAACGACGGGTGGCGGGGCCGTAGCGCTTCAGGCAGGTGCAGTTGAAGCAGCTTCGACTCGACGTCGGTCGGCAGATACGAAGGCGTCGCGCGGGAGACAACGATCATCGCGAGGAACGCAAGCGGCACCGTCCAGATCGCCGGCTGGCCGAGCAGCACCCCTGGCCACCCGCGCTGACCAACGCCGGCCATCGTCAAGATGATGGCGACCGACGACGTGCAGCCGCCAAGCACGAGTCCAGCAATCGCACCGACCCAGGTCAGGCGACGCCACCAGATGCCGAGAACGAGCAGCGGGCAGAAGGTCGACGCCGCGATTGCGAAACACCAGCCGACCAACATATTCAAGTCGAAGCTCTGCACTTGGAGACCGGCCACGAGGCCGACCGCGCCCGCCACGACGGCACACCGCCGGAAGGTGCGGACGCCACCGCGCATCAAGTCGTGCGCCATCGCGCCGGCGACACTGACGAGCAAGCCAGACGATGTGGAAAGAAACGCCGCGAACGCGCCCGCAGCCACAAGTGCACCGAGCACCGAGCCGCCGACGCCGCCGATCAGCGCGTGCGGCAGCACCAGCACCACCGAGTCGGTCTGGCCGGTGAGGTAGAGACTTGGGTCACGTAACCGACCGAGCACCGCGAACACGGCGGGGAAGACGTAGAAGCCGCCGAGCAGCATCAACACGATGATCGTTGTGCGGCGCGCAGCTCTACCGTCCTGGTTGGTGTAGAAGCGCACCAAGATGTGCGGCAACCCCAATGTGCCAAGGAACGTCGCCACGATCAGCGAGTAGGTCGCCGCAAGCGGATGCGCGCCGCGATGGCCGGCATCGACGAACGGCGA
Source organism: Acidothermaceae bacterium (assembly GCA_035653855.1). Lineage (GTDB taxonomy): Bacteria > Actinomycetota > Actinomycetes > Acidothermales > Acidothermaceae > PALSA-607. The sequence goes on from DASRZB010000005.1 coordinate 1,835, forward strand.
CACCCACGATTTGCCGTCCAGGATCGGCAATCCGGTCGCGTGGGGAGTGGTTGCACCGGCCGGAAACACCAGCACAGCGCCGTCCTTCACTTCGTATGTGCCCGGAACCAAGTTGAGCGGGCCGTCGACGTTCACGCCTTCGATCGTTCCGTGGGCCGTCACCGTCACTGGCGTGATCACGTTGATGTCGACCGAGGTCTGCACGTGCACGGTCGTCTCCGTCGCGAACACCGGTGGCGCCGGCCTTGTCAGGGCCTGGCGGTGCACGCCACCGACGACGGCAAGCAAGACAACAGCGGGGACGGCGATTGCCACCAGCTTGATCCAGTACTGCAGCGCTTGGACGAATGTCACACCCTTCATGCCGCCCGCGACAATGTTGCTGGTGACGACGATGGCGAGCACTCCGACACCGACCCAGTACGGCGTACCGAGCAGGACGTTTAGGGTCAGGCCGGCACCCTTCAACTGCGGCAGTAGATAGAACCAGCCAATGACGAGTACGAACGCTGTTGCGACCTTGCGCAACCGCGGCTCGCCTAGACGTCCTTCGGCAAAATCGGGGATCGTGTACGCGCCAAACCGTCGAAGCGGCGCCGCGACCAACAGCAGCAGCATCAGATAGCCCGCCGCATAGCCGACGGGATACCACAGCATTCCCAAGCCGTCCTTGAGAATCAGCCCGGCGACCCCGAGGAACGAGGCTGCTGACAGGTACTCACCGGAGATGGCTGCGGCATTGCGAAATGGCGGCACCGCGCGCGCCGCCACCATGAAGTCGTCGGGGGTGCGGGCCACCCTGATGCCGAGCGCACCAACGATCATCGTGATGAGCGTCACCACGATGATCGCGGCAAGTGCGAGCGGCGCGGCCGTCAAAGTTTCTCGACAAGGTCCAAGAAGTGACGTTCGGTGCGTTCAGCCAGCCGGACGTAGGCGATCGCAATGATGACGAGCACCGGATATACGGCGATCCCGAGGACGGCGAGCGTGAGTGGCAGGCCGAACACGTGCTTGTCGTTGAGTGATGGCACCAGGCTGACGACGAGCGGCAGTGAGATCAGCACGCCGACTGCGAGCGCGATGAATCCCAAAGTGAGGCCGAACTGCGCACGCATGAGCGAGTGCAGCAGAACGTCGCTGTACTCGGTGTGCTCGTCAAATGCTTGCAACTCGGTTCCGCGCCGTGGGGCCACGACCCCCGTCGAGCGCACGGTGGTGCGCGCCGGGCGTTCGGGTGAAGTCGGTTCTGTCACCGGCGCGGTCTCACGGCTGCCGGCCTCCATGTTGCGTGGCAGTGTGCTGAACGCGCAGCAGTCGGCGCTTCAACTCAGCCGCGTGCCGTCGGCTGACCGCGAGGTCTTGGCCGGCGACCCGCACGACGGCAGCTCCCGCTGCGCCCGTGCGAATCTCGACGACGTACCGCAAGGCGATGAGGTAGCTGCGGTGGATGCGGACAAAACCGTGGTCGGCCCAGCGGTCCTCGAATAGCGCGAGCGGCAAGCGCACCAAATGCGCGCCGCCGTGCACGGTGTGCAGGCGCACGTAGTCGCCGTTCGCTTGAATCCAGCACACGTCGGCTCGGTCGACCATCAAGGTGCGGCCGTTGACGTCCACCGGCACCGCCGGCAACTCGTCGTTGGTGCGCGTTCCGTCGGGGGCCGTCGGCATCGCGGGCTGCGGGCGTTTGGCTTCAGCAATTTGCGCCACAGCATCGGAGAGGCGATCGGCCGACACCGGCTTTAACAGGTATCCCCGGGCGTGCGCCTGGAACGCTGCGACAGCATGCGACTCATAGGCCGTCACGAAGATGACGACCGGCGGGTCGGCGAACTGCAGTAGCAGCCTGGCCAGTTCGAGGCCATCGAGTCCGGGCATGCGGATGTCGAGGAACATCCCGTCGTAGTGCTCACCCTGCAGGAGCCGAAGTGCTTCGGTTGCATCGGCAGCGACGTGGACGATGGAAACCGCAGCCTGGCCGCGCAGCAGGAATTCGAGATCGTCACGCGCAGGGGCTTCGTCGTCGACGACGAGCACGCGCAAGCCGTCGACGTCCGGCTCGGACGACCAACTCGGTGCCGATGCGGTCACGATGCACGAACTCCCGCTTGGTACTTGGGAATCCGCGCCGTGACTTTGGTGCCGGCGCCTAGCGCGGTCTCGACCGTAATGCCGTGATCGGCACCGAAGACTTGCCGCAGTCTCTCGTCGACGTTGACAAGCCCGACGCCGTAGTCTCGCCGGCCCGAAAGGTGCTGGCGGACCACCTCGGGATCCATGCCCATGCCGTCGTCCTCGACGGAAAGGACGCACTCGACATCGCCATCTTGGGCCGAGATGGTCACGTGGCCTACGCCTTCCTTGTTCTCGAGGCCGTGTCGCACGGCGTTCTCCACGAGTGGCTGAATGAGCAGGCACGGTACCGCTACGGCGAGCACCTCAGGCGCAATTCGCAGTACGACCTGCAATCGGTCGCCGAATCGCGCCCGCTCGAGTTCGAGATACGTGTCGACGGCCTGTAGCTCATCGGCGATCGTCGCGAACTGACCCCGACTTCGGAAGCTATAGCGGATGAAATCCGCGAAACCGAGGAGCAAGTCGCGGGCCCGATCCGGGTCTGTACGCATGAACGATGCAATCGCGGTCAGGGCGTTGTACACGAAGTGCGGCGAGATCTGTGCGCGCAGAAACCGCAACTCGGCCTCGGCGGCGCGTGCACGCGCGCTGTCGAGTTCGGCCAGTTCGAGCTGCGTCGACGCGAATCGAGCCACCTCGCCAGCAGCGCGCAGCAGCCCCGCTCGGGTCGACGGCGCCAACGCGACGAGCGTGCCGATGACGACCCCGCCGCTGGTAAGCGGTACGACGACCCCTGACCGCAGGGGGCAGTCGACCCCGTCCGCGCACCGCAGGTCGCGCGGACCGAGGGCCATGGCCTTGCCGTTGGCGAGTACCTGCCGCGCACCCACCAGCACCGATGGCGCATGGTCGATCCCGGGGCCATCCCACGCGAGGAGTCCGCTAGTGCCGGTGATCGCTGTCGCCCGCACCGCGAGCAGCGCGCGCAGGGCAGGTGCCGACCGCGCCGCGCTCTCTCGCGTCAGCCCGGCTCGCAGCGCTCGCGCTGCCGACCCGGCGGTGTGCAGCACGTCGTACGTTGTTCGCTGCAAAGGCGTGCCGAGCCCTCGGCTGCCGCGCCGCCAGTACCAGATGGAGCCGCCCAAGGCGATCGCGATCACGCCAAGACCGATGCCCAGTGCTACCGACTTCACGCCCCGACAGTAGGCCGGGAAGCCGGTTGATTAAAGAGGCTCGCGTGACCGCTGGGCGATCATTGCCACCATTCGGCGCACAAAAGGATCCGCTCGGCGCGCCACGAGCAGCGAGCCGTTGCGAAGGGCTGGTAGCGCTCCCAGGCTCTGCCTAGATGTTTACCCGGACCCCGTTCTCATCCAGGAGGCACAGTGTCCAGTCAGACTCCGGTAGCACCCGCGCCGGCAGTATCGATCGCGGACCCCGGCCCGCTCGGCCTCGCCGGTTTCGCGATGACCACGTTCGTGTTGAGCACGTTCAACACGAACGTCCTCAACAGCAGCATGGAAGCCGCGGTGTTGCCGCTCGCGCTTTTCTACGGCGGCCTCGCGCAGCTTCTCGCAGGCATGTGGGAGTTCCGCAAGGGCAACACGTTCGGTGCCACGGCGTTTGCGTCCTTCGGTGCTTTCTGGTTGGCGTTCTACTGGCTGATCACATATGACGCGGCCAAGCTCGCCCCGGCCGCCGACGCGCACAAGGCCGTTGGCTTGTTCCTCCTCTCATGGGCCATCTTCACCGCCTACATGACAATCGCGGCGATGCGCACGAGCGGTGCCGTGCTCGCGGTATTCGTGGCGCTGACGATTACCTTCATCCTGCTGACCATCGGTGCATTCGCCACGGGTCAGTCAGGCAAGGACTGGACCCACATCGGTGGTTGGTTCGGGTTCCTCACCGCGATCCTCGCGTGGTACGCCTCGTTTGCGGGCGTCACCAACGCGACGTTCGCCAAGACCGTCGTG
>DASRZB010000006.1:0-3657 GCA_035653855.1 Acidothermaceae bacterium
CGGCCGTTCGAAGGCGCCCATGGCTGCCTTTCCGCCGATTGCCGAGCGACTGCGGCGCGGTCATCTGATGCTGGTCGCCCGCGCGGCGCGCGGCCCCCCGACGTCATGGAGCAGACCCTGCTTGCCAGAGTCCCGTCCGACGTTAACCGCCGCCACATCGGCCGCTTCATGGCGGGCCAGAGATGACTACGCTTCCCCACCAGGCTGATCTGCGTCGACCGAATACAACGCGTCGCCCATCAGGCGGAGCCTTACAAGAACTAAGAGCCGGCGAGGGGAATTGAACCCCTAACCTCCCGATTACAAGTCGGGTGCGCTGCCAGATTGCGCCACACCGGCGGGACTGCGTGGCTGATCCTATGCCGCGCATGTGAGAGTAGACGCGTGCGCTTGCTCTTCGCCACCACAGCCGACCCCGCCGAACTCCTGTCGCTGCCGTGGTCAACCCCTCTTGACCAGTGGCCCGCGGACCGCCTGGTCTCGCTGCCGCGCGGCATCTCGCGACACGTCGTCCGCTTCGTACGGGTGTCCGGGACTGTCTACGCGATCAAGGAGCTTCCCCAGCAGGTCGCCGAGCGCGAGTACCGGCTGCTCAACGAACTCGGCAAGCGGGAGGTCCCGGTCGTGCGCGCCCGCGGCGTCGTCAGTGAGCGAGCCACCGAGGACGGCGAGCCGCTCGACGCGGCGTTGGTCACCAAGCACCTTCGCTACTCACTTCCCTACCGCGCGCTGTTCTCGCGCCGCCTCGACCCGGAGCTCGCCGACAAACTGCTCGACGCACTTGCTCAGCTTCTCGTGCGTCTGCATCTCGTTGGCTTCGCCTGGAAGGATTGCTCGCTGTCGAACACGCTGTTCCGGCGTGACGCCGGTGCATTCGCGGCCTATCTCGTCGACGCCGAAACCGGTGAGCTGCACACCACACTGTCCGACGGCCAACGTGCACAAGACCTCGACATCGCGGCAGTCAATATTGCCGGCGAACTCTTCGACCTAGAAGCGGCGTCCCTGCTGGCAGAAGGTGTCGAAGCTACCGACGTCGCCGACAGCGTGATCTCGCGCTACGAATCGTTATGGACAGAACTCACTCGGACCGAGTACGTCGATCCCAACGAGTGGTGGCGCATCGAACATCGCTTGCAACGCCTCAACGATCTGGGTTACGACGTCGGCGAACTGCAACTCATCGATGAGCCCGGCGGGTCACGTTTGAAGTTGCAAACGCAAGTCGTCGAGGCAGGCCATCACCAGCGCCGGCTCGAGCAGCTGACTGGTTTAACTGTCGAAGAAAACCAGGCCAGACGACTGTTGAACGACCTCGACAGCTTCCGCGCAATCGCGGTGATGCCAGGTACCGATGTCGACGAGGAGACTGTAGCGCGACACTGGCTCACTGACGTATTCGAGCCGGTACTCGAGCAGATACCACCGGAGCTACGCGGCCGACTCGAGCCTGCCGAAATCTTTCACGAGGTGCTTGTGCATCGGTGGTTCTTGTCCGAAGCGGCCGGGCACGACGTCGGCATGGATGCCGCGACAAAGTCGTACGTCGAAAACGTGCTGAAGTTCCGGCCGGACGAACGCGCGGTGCTCGGTGCCGCACTGCGCGCCAGCACAGACTAACGACTAACGAACCCCACGGCGGCGCGCCACTTCATACAGCGCAACACCAGCGGCAACCGACGCGTTCAATGACTCGGTCGCCGACGCGATCGGAATGCGCACGACGACGTCGCAGCGCTCTTGCACCAGTCGCGAAAGCCCCTTGCCTTCGGAGCCGACAACCAGCACGATCGGCTCCGTTGCGGCTTCGAGATCCATCAAATCGAGCGAGCCCTTACCCGCAAGTCCAACGACAAGCAGACCACGCTCGGCGTAAGCGGTCAGCGCGCGAGTGAGGTTCGTCGCACGCGCTACCGGCACCCGCGCAGCAGCACCCGCCGAAGCTTTCCACGCGCCCGCTGTCATACCTGCCGATCGTCGTTCAGGCACCAGCACGCCGTGTCCGCCGAACGCACCGACCGAGCGCACGACGGCACCGAGATTGCGGGGATCAGTCACGCCATCAAGGGCAACAAGTAGGGGGACGCCAGCAGAGAACGCACGATCGAGTAACTCATCCGGGTGCAGGTAATCGAACGGCGGCACCTGCAGGACAAGGCCCTGATGCACCGCGCCCTGCGCATACCGGTCGAGTTCCATCCGCTCGGCATCGAGCAGCGGAATGCGCAACTCGTTCGCGAGCTTGATCGCCTCACGCACTCGCTCATCAAGCTCGATGCCAGTCGCCACGTACATCGCACTCGCTGGGATGCTCGCGCGCAACGCCTCGACCACGGGGTTGCGGCCCGCTACAACCTCGGGCGCATTCGGATCAGGCCTCGTCGTTCGAGTCGGACGACGAGTGGTGGTCGGCCGTCCGCCCGCTGCGGGTCGGGCCACGGACGAACGGCCAGCGGCAGAACGACCAGCAGCCGGACGGCCGGCTGCGGCGGGACGGCCGGCACGACCAACGGGAGCGCCTGCTACATCTGTGCGCCGAGCCTGCCGTGCCGCTGCGTGACCTTTGCGCTCGGAGGCGGGCGGCGTCGGGCCGCGACCTTCAAGACCCTTGCGCTTCTGACCGCCTGAGCCGACCGATGCGCCCTTGCGATGCGAGCCCGGTTTGGCGCCGCGGCCGCCCTGGCCCCCGCGCTTTCCACCCGCCATGACGTCAATCCCTCCGCAGTTGCCAGCGGGCTCCCGCGGCGGTGTCTTCAACGATGATGCCTGCTTGGGCCAGCTGATCGCGAATTGCGTCGGCCGCCGCGTAGTCCTTCCGCTCGCGTGCGGCAGTGCGCTGCTCGATCGCCAGCGCGACCAACGCGTCGATCGCGCCACGCATGTCGCCGCCGGCCCCAGCTACAGCACCGTCACGGATCGGGTCAAGTCCAAGCACTGACAGCATCGCGATGACATGCCGCAGTTGCGCACCGACGCGCACCTTGTCGCCGTCCGCTAGAGCAGCGTTGCCCTCGCGCACGGTGTTATGCAGGACGGCGAGTGCCTGGGGTACGCCGATGTCGTCGTTCATCGCATCAACGAACGCGGGAGGGAACGACGCCAACGTCAAAGGTGCCGGAATTCCCAAGCCTGCAAGCTCAACTGCACGTGTGACGAAGCCTTCGACCCGGCGATATGTCGTTGCTGCCTCGTCGAGGGATGCAGCGGTGAAGTCGACACTGGATCGGTAGTGCGGAGCGGCGAGGTAGTAACGCAACTCGGCTGGGCGAACCTGCTCGAGCAGGTTCTCGACCGACAATGTATTGCCGAGCGACTTGCTCATCTTGTCGCCGCCGAGAGTCACCAGGCCGTTGTGCATCCAGAAGTTGGCGAACCCGTCGCCCACCGAACGCGACTGCGCTTGCTCGTTCTCGTGGTGCGGAAATACCAGGTCGAGGCCGCCGCCATGAATGTCGAAGCGCGCACCAAGATATTTCGTGGCCATCGCTGAGCATTCGAGATGCCAACCCGGTCGGCCAGTGCCCCACGGCGTCTCCCAGTACGGCTCCCCCGCCTTGGCCCGCTTCCACAGCGCGAAGTCGACCGGGTCGCGTTTGGAGTCAACGTCCGACTCGCCCTGCTGGAGATTGCGCGGATCCTGGCCAGAAAGTGCGCCAT
>DASRZB010000007.1:0-6150 GCA_035653855.1 Acidothermaceae bacterium
CGGCCGTGTCGGCTGACGGTCTGCGTCTGCGACAACACGAGATTCCAACACAAGGCAGTCGAACACAACGCGCTGGGCGACGTGATCGTCCATCGGGCTCATGAAGCGGGGCTTTCTGGTGCAACGGTGCTGCGTGGCGTCGAGGGATTCGGTCGGTCAGGCGACGTCCACACAACACGGATTCTCGACATCTCAGATCACCTCCCGGTCGCGGTCGTCATCGTCGACGACAAGAGCAAACTTCGCGATATCGGGCGCTCTAACGACGACTGCATGCAGGGTCGGCTCGTCACCATCGAAACGCTCAAGGTGTGCTGCCCGCTCGGTGGGGAACGAACCACACCAACCGGCGGTCGTCGCCTAACGCACTGTCAGCTCATGGTTCTAGGAAGCAACCGGCTCTTTTCGCGCAACCGGACGTCCGCCGAAGCAACGTGGCCAGCATTGCGCGCGGAGTGGGGAAGTTGCGCACGCGCGTTGTCACGCGAGCGCCGTCACGACAGCAAGGACGGCGAGGAGCGCGATCAGCATGTACGCGACGTAAGCGTCGAGCCGGCCGGACTGAAGCTTCTTGGCCACCGTGACGATCACGAGTCCGCCGCGTATCAATGGTCGGTAGACGAAGGCCCCGACGATTTCGACGACGTCTGAGGTGTACCCGAGCTCAGCGCCAGCCGCGTCGTCCGTCTCGGCGCCGACATGACCGCCGGTCTCCCTTTCCACGGTTCGCAGCTCGGTGCGAGTCAACAAGATGTTGGCGAGCAGCTTGCGTGTCGGGTTGGCGTATCCGAAGGCGGTATACCGGTCATGCCCGATGACGCCGGCGGTTGCCGACCTCCACGCGGGCACGCGACGAACGTGGAATAGACCGCCGCGCGACGCCGCGATGCCGATGACCACGGCAAAGGCCAGCAATGCAGGCAACATGACCCACAGCCAACTCGGCGACAGGATCGAGAAGTCCGCGAACACTGGTTGCAGAACCCACGGCCCCTTCCGCGCGCCGTTCGTCACCTCAGACCCGATAAGGGGTCCGAGGCCGGCGGAGATCATCCGAACCTCGAGTGGACTCAGAGCTGCGATGGCGAGGCAGCCGAGGCTGAGCACGCACGTCGCGGCTCGGCCTGACAACCCGGCTTCTTCACCGAGGGTTGTGCGCCGTGGTTCGCCACCGAGAACCACGAAGCCGAAGAGCCGGACGAATGTGACACTCGCAAATCCCGCAGTGAGCGCGACGAGAGCACCCGTTGCGGCAAGTGCGAGCTTGAGCGCCAAACCGGGTAGCCGAAACTGCTGCATCAGTGATTCGAGCAGGAACCATTCTGAGACGAATCCGATTGTCGGCGGTAGTCCGGCGAGTGTCAGTGACCCGATTGCCAAGCCCATACCGGAGAACGGCAACCGGCGGCTGATTCCGCGCAGCTGATCCAGTTCGTCGGAGCCGACAACCGATTCGATTGTTGCCGCACTTACGAACAGCAGCGACTTTGCAATCGCGTGCGCACAGATCTGCAAGGTCGCCGCAAGTAGTCCGACGGCCACAAGTTGGCTGTTTCGGGCCGCAGCCCCGGCAAGCGCAACTCCGTAGCCGGCGACGATTAAGCCCGCGTTTTCGATGCTCGAGTAAGCGATGAGGCGCAGCAGGTGGGTCTGCACTGCCGCGTGTGCGATCCCGAGGATCGCGGTGAACGCCGCGACGAGCAGCACCACGACGACCAACCACACGGGTGGCCGTCCGAGAATGGCGAGTGTGCGCCACATGCCGTAGAACGCGACGTTGACCGCAGCGCCGGCCATGAGCGCGCGCGCGGGGCCCGGCGCCGCTTCATACGTAGGAGGCAACCACACCTGCACGGGAACGAGTCCACACTTGGTGGCAAAGCCGGCTATCAGAAGCGCGTACCCGAAGTCGTGCCGTATGCCAGTCGCGTGTCCGAGATCGGCAAGTTGCCAGCTACCCGAATGGCCGGCGAGCAGCAGAAATCCCAAGAGCAGCAGCGCGCCACCCGCTTTGCCGAACGCCATGGCGAGCACGCTCGCTTGTGCGCCCGCAATGCGTTCACGTCGAACCCCGGCGAGAACGTAGAACGCAAAGCTGAGGAGCTCCCAACCGAAGAGCAGCACGAAGATGTTGTTGGCGGTGACGACCAACGCGACAGCGCCGATCGTGAGGGCGACGCCCGCGCCGAGGCCACGGCTCCGCACCCGATCCGGGCTCCGCGCCCAGTCCGCCATCGATGCCACGACCGGCAGGGCCACAGCGAAACAGATCACCAGGAACAGCCCTGACAGCCGGTCGACATGAAGCCCGGCAATCGGTAGTGCGAGCACGCGGTGAAGGTCGACGTTCGTCGAGCTTCCTGCTATCCCCACGGCCCCGACGATCAGGAAGCAGGCAACCGCAGCCGCGGAAAAGAGATAGCCCACAGTGCGCGACACCGCGCGTTCGACCGGCATGCCGAGGTCCCAGCCGATCGCGCACGCGACGAGGATCAGCCCTGCAATGAGCACGCCACTCATGTCAGCCGTCCCGCCGCAAGAAGCAGACCATGCAACAGGCTGAACGGGCTGGGTGGCGATCCCGGCACCCACACGTCGACTGGCAGCAGCCCGCCGATGCCACCCGACGTTGCGTACGTTGGGTGCACAAGGCCGCCGCTGATGGCGTCGGTACCCGCAGCCACGACGACAGTCGGCGTCGGCATCGCTTCCAGTGTGCGCGCGAGCGGCGCCAACATTCCGGTCGCCCCGACCCCCGTGACGAGCAGAATATCGGCATGCCGGGGACTCGCAGTGAAGAAGACACCTAGCCGGTGTACGTCGTAGACCGGGTTTAGCAGCGCGAGTATTTCCCATTCCTCGGATCCATCGGACCCTGCATCGACGTGGCGCACATGCACGGACCGGCGCAAAATCTTCGTTCGGGCCGCCAATTCGTCGCGCATCGTCGCGATGGCTCCGTTGGTCTCCGTTTGCGCGGGCACCACGAGCGTCGCGCGACTCGCGGCTGCGGTCGCGGCGCCGGGTGACCACGAGAACAGATCCGGCCGGTCGTTGACGCAGTGGCCGCACAGAATGCATCGGCCGCGGTCAAGCCTCAGCCCGTCGTCGTCCGCACTGATGGCAGATGTGGGGCAGAGAGCTTCGACCACTGCTCGTTCGGCAGCGGGAAGGTTTGCGGCGATGACATCGACGCCGCCGCGCCAACCGCGTTGGTAGGCGTCGTCGCGGGCGGGCCATTCGGTCGTGACGACACCGTGGCGGAGTCCTCGCGTGATCCACGGCATCAGCCAGCCACCCCCGCGATGGACAAGCCAAAACTGGCTTCGATAAACGGAAAGTCGGTGAGGATGTCCCCTGCGAACACATCGTGGAACAACACGAGGTTATGGAACGAGGCCGACCGCGGTTTGCACCGCAGAACGTGGTCGCCGTCGAGTTCGACGACGTACAACACTTCACCTTGCGGCGCCTCGGCCCAGCCGACGCCCCGCCCATGCGCGGCCCCGAACGACACCCGAAGCGTCGGGTCAGTCGCGCCGTGGAGACTGGCGACAGTTTCCTGCGCCAGCACGAAGCTCGACCACACCTCATCCCAGCGCACCCGCAGTCGTGCTGTGGCGTCGCCGTCCGCGACGACAACCGGAGCCGGTACGTCGAGCCAGACGTAGCCGTCGTACGGTCGTGTGCGCCGGTCGTCGTCGTCAAGACCGGAGGCACGTCCGATCGGGCCGAGCGCGCCGTGGCTTCGGGCAAGATCGGCACTGAGTGGGCCGGTGCGCCGAAGTCGATCCAGGAACGACGGGGTCCGCATCAGCGGCGCTACATCGGCGCGGATTGCCGCCTCAAGGTCGGCAAGTCGGTGACCGACTTCGGCGGCGGCTAACTCGGGCAGGCTGCTGACTCCGCCAAGCACGACCACACCACGGCCGAACCGGCTGCCGCACATCGAGCCGATCAGCCGCATCGTGGTTTCCTTGTGCAAGCCGAAGCGGGCCGTTGCGACCGCGAGACCCGCTGCGTCGCACAGCTTCATCGCGACGTCGAGGTGGTTGGCGATCCGCTCGAGTTCGGCATACAGCACCCGCACCATTGCGGCGGGTCGTGGGATCTTGACGCCAGCGAGGGACTCGACCGCGTGGCAGTAGGCCAAAGCGTGCGCGACAGACGCGATGCCCTCGACCCTTTCTGCGAGCAACGCACCGTCGTGGATACCGATGTCTTCGAAGCGTCGTTCGATTCCGCGGTGCTTGGCGAATACACGAATGCCGACGTGCGGGATGTCTTCACCGGGGGTCTCGACGAGATATTCAACCGACTCGAACACCCCCGACCGCACGGGCCCGTGTGGAATCGTGAACAAGCCCGCACCGAGGACCTGAAGGGGGAGGGCGGCTTCGTCCGGCACAGTGCGCGGTATCGGGGCAGCCGACCCGGGGCGCGGTCGCGTTGCGACGTCGTCGCCCAGGGGCAGCACGAGCGGATGGAGGTGCAGATGGCCGAGCGGAAGCAATCCGAACGTGTCGCAGATTTCCCGTTCGTACCAACTCGCCGCCGGTAGGGACGCGGACAGCGACGGATAGCGGAGGGTATCGGCATCGAGCTCGGTGTCGATCAGGTCAAATCCGCCGTCAGTGGTGACGACGGCAGTCAGTCGGACGCCGGAGCCGACCGCCGTCCCGTGGAGGCCCGCGAAGCGGTCGCCACCGGACACCCGGTCAGTGACGTGCTTTCGCCACGCACGCACCGCTGAGGCGCCCGTCGACTGCTCGAGTGGTGAGCTCACAGATGCCCAGTCAGTTCGGCCGCGCCGCGATTCAGCAGATCGAGTAGGTGCGCGGGTGGATGGATGCCGAGGACGAGCAATGCGACGAGCCCGATGATCGGGGGAACGACCATCCATGCACTCGGCTCACCAGGCTCGCTGCTGGCCGGACCTGGCGCGTACACCATGCGGGTGGCGTTCCATGCCAGGCCGAAGAAGGCGAGCGTCACGAACGCGACCAGAATGACGGCCGAGGCATTGTGCCCCCCGGACAGACCGCCGGCGACGATGTAGAACTCACTGCGGAAGATGCCGAACGGCGGCATGGCGGTCAATGCTAGAACGGCGAGCAGAAAGGCTGGTGCCGACCACGGCAGCACACTCAGCCCCGATCTCATGCCGGCGAGCTCCTTGGTGTGGAACTTCTGCACGAATACTCCGGCACCCATAAAGGCGTTCCCTTTTGCGGCGGCGTGTGCGAGGACGTGCAAGAGCACCCCGACGCTGGCGATGGGTACGCCGAAGCTGATTCCGATCGCGAGGATGCCCATGTGCTCGATGCTCGAATAGGCGAGCATGCGTTTCACGTCCGCCTGGTCCAGTAGGTACAGCGCGGCAAGACAGAGGGACGCGACGCCGAATACCAGAAGCACAGTTTGCGGAAAGCGTGGACCGACAGTTGCGACGGTGATCTGGTAGAACCGCAGGACGGCATAGAAGCTCACGGCGAGCAGCGATCCGGACAGCATCGCCGACACCGGCGTCGGTGCTTCCGAGTGCGCGTCGGGCAGCCAGGTGTGGACGGGGAAGAAGCCGACCTTGGTACCGAAGCCCAGAACCGCGAGAATGAACGCCAGCCGGACGGCGGTATGCGGCAGGTGCGGGGCAGCTTGCAGCAGCGGCGTGAACGCGAGGTCGTAGGACTGCCCGATCACCTGGGCGCCGGCGTAGTACATGAAGATCGTGCCGAGCAACGCAAGACCGAGCCCAGCCGAGGCAATCAGCACGTACTTCCACGCGGCTTCGGCAGCTTGGTCAGTGTCATCGATGACCACGAGCAACGCCGATACGACCGTCGTTACCTCGACCGCGACCCACAGCAGAGCAAGACCGTTGACGAGCGGTGCGCACAGCATCGACCAGGCGAACAGGTTCAGTCCGACGTAGAGACGTCGTGAGTACCGAGGAAAGTCCTCGGCCTCCTCCTCGCTCCGCAAATATCCGATGGTGTACATCGACGTGACAGCGTAGAGAAACGCGGTGGCGAGCAGGAACACGACCGACAAAGCATCGGCTCGGAGGTACTTCAACGTGGAAAGGTCGCGGTGGCCGACCGTGGGGATCAACGCCACACACAATCCGAAGCACCCGACGCCCACAACCAC
>DASRZB010000008.1:0-5390 GCA_035653855.1 Acidothermaceae bacterium
ACTGCCGGTAGTGATGTCCGCACATCAAGAGGTCGACCGAATGCGGCACCGGAACCTTGCTCGCGATGATGACCGTGAACGCGGGGGGTGCCGAGCAGCAGCAGGAGCGGTCTGCTAGCCGCAGTGCCGCGCCGGCTCCCGGGTACGCTTCGACGTCGTCCAGCCTGAGCCCGGCGTCGGTCGCGGCCTGCGGGTCCTTGATCTGGCTCATGGTCGCTGCGCCTCCACGTTCGCCAAATGGTTACCCGCGCCAGCATGCACGTGTTTGGCTCGCCTGATATTCGACACCGGTCGCCGGGCGCGACCGCACGGGCTTAGGTCCCGTTATCGCCGTGCTTGCGTCCCGAATACGGCCCGGGTTCGACAGGGTCAGACGACAAGACGCACCGATTCCTTCGATGGTCTAGCTCGGTGTCGTAACGCATGGTCTCGAGACGAGCGGACTTGCTGTCGATGATGTCCGGCACACCTGCTGTGCAACGGTGAAGTCGGCACCAGGTGCAGCATCGTCGACTTGCCGCAACTGGACCGTCCCGTGACCGCGACGCACTCCCCATGTTCGACGACGAGGTCGACTCCGGACAGAGCTCGCACCGTGCTGTGGTCGAAGTACTTGCGGACGTCGACCCGCTCGACTGCCGGGACAGCGTCGGTGAGCCTTCTGGTCGCCGGGGCCGGGTGGCTGCGCACGAAGGGAATCGCCTGATGCCATGGCTGCTGTCATCTCGACTGACGGTCGGTTCTTGTCGGTCGGTTATTGGCCGGCGGCGTCCGGCTCGCAGACGAGACGAGCGTCGGACGCCCTGTTGCGGACGACCGAGTTGGCGCAGCTCGCGGAGCAGGGCGGTGACGGGTGCGGCATAGGTGGCTTTGAGGTGGTGCGGGGTGAGGTCGCCTTCGGCGGCGGTGAGCGGGGTTAGCAGGTCCAGGTCGCTGGCGTCGGGTTCCCGGAGTCCGGCCAGGATCTCCAAGGGCGTGGTGTTGCCCGAGCCGTTCGGCCCGACCAACCCATACACGCACCCTGATGGGATCGCCAGATCGACCCTGTTCAGTGCGCGCAGATCGCCGTAGCGCTTCGTGAGCCCAACGTCCGGGGTGCGGTCACCGCTGATTCCCGACGAGCAGGTAGATGACGCCGCCCAGTGGTACCGAGATCACGCAGACAACGGCCCACGCCCATTTCGGCACGTACCGCACGGCCTCGGTCCGGGCCAGATCGACCAGGCAGAACACGAGGAACACCAAGCCGAGGACGATGACTGCCAGCGGGGCGGCCGACGCCCAGAAGGTGTGTTTCGGCCGGGTCGAACCCGTCGCACCGAACATTGTGACCAGGTGCGTCACTGATGGAGTCATCGCCACTTCCCGGCGCTGAGATACAGCACACCGCTGTTTTCAGCCGCGGCCGGGTTCGCCGCCGCGATGTTGTCGATTGAAGATTCCGCGTTCTAACCCGGCCGAGCTAGGAGGAAGGCCGTGACCGAGCGGCCCGCACGCGACGACACCGCGGACCGGGGCCAGAGCGATGCAATGGACCGTGCGGTAGGGGAGGCGTTGGTCCGCGCTCGGGATCAACTGCTGAGTCTGCAAGACGAGCAGGGCTGGTGGCGGGCGGAGCTGGAAACCAATGTCACCATGGACGCCGAAGACCTGTTGTGCCGCGAGTTCCTCGGCATCGGTGACCCGGAACGGACAGCTGCCGCGGCTCGGTGGATTCGGAGCCAGCAGCGCGAGGACGGGACGTGGGCCAGCGCATCGGGTTCCCCGTCGCCGAGCCCGTGGTGGTCGGGTGCAGTCCGGTGGATCTGGGCGCTGCGGCGGGTGGGCCTTGGCTCGATGTCGCGCAAGCATGCCGGGCCGGACACTGCGGTGGGGTACGCACGTCCCCGCTAGGGGGCCAAAATCCACGTTTCAGGGGCAGCGGATGGCCGTCGGCCGGCGAAAACCCTTGCTTGTAAGGGTTTTTCGGTGGAGCGGGTGACCGGGATCGAACAGGCATGGCCAGCTTGGAAGGCTAGCGGGACACCTTCGCGATGGGCGTGAAAACGGGGTCTGACCTGGGCACATCCACTTTTGATCTTGACCGTTGCTGTCCTCGGTGGACTCCATTATGAGGACGGCACGCCGCCCGGCAAAGGCAAGCCACATGGTTGGAACTGGACAAACCTAAGCGAGCATCACGGCAGTCGAACCGTCGCCCGCCGACATGACGGTTCCGACGTGTAGGGGGCATCCGGTGGGCGGTGGGAGCTTGGCCCCTTACCCGGACAATGTTGATGATGCCGCGGGTTTGGGCGGCGGCGGGAAGGACCCGGGACCATCATCGTGTCGTCTGGTGGTCCCTAGTTCGTGGCAATCAAGTGGTCCCATCATGGCAAGCCACAGCAAACAACTTTTCAGGTCAACGACACGAGTTCACCCCACGCCGCCATTGAAACCGCGAGGCTAACCGCCCAGCGTTAGGGACCTGTTGCTGGTTGCGAGCCCCATGGGTCTGCGAAGTCTGCGGGTGCTCAGTCGGCCACCGCCCAAGACGCCCGGGTGGCGGGTCAGCGGGTCGCTGCGATGTAACGATCTGCCTATCAGGCCGCCCAACCGTCGCTGATCACATCAACTCGTCTCCTCAGGACGGTTGGCAGCGGCGATAAGGGGAACGTTGCGGTTGACCACCTGAACTCCAGCATGATCTGGCCCCCGTCAGCGGGTTCCCTCAGGTGCTCCACTAGGGCCATGCGCCGACCCGGCGTAGCGCCGCTGTGCCCGCGCAACGACTCCGACGCTACCGCCGTTGTCGTATCCGGGCCGCGGAGTCCAGAGAGGGCGCACGTCATGGCGAGCACCACCCGCGAGCAACGAGCCCGCGATGACTGGGAACAGCGAATCTATGGTCGGCTGACCGACACCACCGATGCAGACGCCGGCTTCGCCCTGCCCGCACCAGCAGGATTGCGGGCCGAGTCTGGGGTCGGGCACGTTCGGTTGAGCTGGGAGCCCGTGCCGGAAGCTGCCGGCTACCTCATCGAACGCGCGGGCCCCGACGGTCAACCGGGGATTCTGGGCCACGGCGGTAGCGACGTACCTGCGGTGTCGACGTCGCTATTCGCTGACACGGACGTCGACGACGGTAGTGACTACAGCTATCGGGTAGCGGCCGTCGCTGGCGCCGAATACCCGGCCTGGAACTGGACCGCGCCGGTGGTCGGCCGCACTCTCATCGGCGGCGCTGCGGTACCAGTTGTCGATGTCGCAGTCGACGCAACAGCAGTCGTCGGCCGATTAGACCGCGTGTGGCACATGGTCGGCTCTGAGCGGCTCACCCAGCTTCAGTTCGGTGACGACGGCCACGGCCATCAGATCGGCGCCGAGTTCGCCGAGTCACTGCGCCTCGCGCACGATGACCTTGGTGTGACGTATGTGCGTGCGCACGCAATCTTGCACGACGACAACCATGTCGTCACCCGAGCCGATGACGGCACCCTCGCGCTTGACTTCACCGTGGTCGACGCGCTCTACGACCAGTTGCTCGAGATCGGACTGCGACCAATCGTCGAGCTGTCGTTCATGCCCGCTGCCATCGCGCGTGACGCGACCCAAACCGTGTTCGGCTACCAAGGCATCATCTCGCCACCAGGCGATTGGGCCGAGTGGTACGACGTCGTGCGGGCATTGGCTGCGCACCTCGTCGATCGTTACGGCATCGACGAGGTCGAGACCTGGGCATTCGAGGTGTGGAACGAGCCGAATCTCGTCGTGTTCTGGTCCGGCACCAAGGACGAGTACCTGCGCCTGTACGACGAATCGGCGCGCGCAGTGAAGAGTGTTGATGACCGCCTGCGCGTTGGCGGTCCGTCGACCGCGGCGAGCGAATGGGTCGAGACACTGACGGCGCACGCTGCCGACGCTGGTGTGCCACTCGACTTCATCACGACGCATACGTACGGCAACCAGCCGCTCGACACCCGGCCGTCGTTGGAGCGGCACGGGTTCAAGGGCATTCCAGTGTGGTGGACAGAGTGGGGCGTCGGACACACGCATTTCGGGCCTATTCATGACGGCGTCAGCGGCGCGCCGTTCGTGCTGAGTGGCTTCAAGGCTGTTCAGGGTCGAGTCGATGCACTGGCCTACTGGGTGATCAGCGACCACTTCGAGGAGCTGGGGCGCCCGCCCGCGTTGTTTCACAACGGGTTTGGGCTGCTCACGGTCGGCAACCTCCGCAAGCCGCGTTATTGGGCCCTGCATCTCGCCGCAAACCTCGGCAATGACGTGCTCTCCTGCAAGGTCAGCGGCGACGGCGCCGACGTGCTCGTGGAGGCTTGGGCGACGAAGCGGGACGACGACACTGTCGATGTCCTGGTCTGGAACGGCACGATCAACGCCGATCTCATGAACGGCGAGCCGCGTCTCGAGCGGCAGATCACCCTGCGCATCGGTGGGCTCGACGAGCCAGCGTATGAGGTCGAGCTCGCGCGCGTCGACGCGAAGCATTCGAACATCCTGGCCAACTACCCGGCCGACGTGGAGTGGCCTGACGCGGCGCTCTGGCAGCAGCTGCGAGCAGCCGATCGGCTCGACGACGAACGGCTACCCGACGTCCAGCCTGAAAGCGGCGCCACCCAGCTCGATTTCACACTGCCGATGCCGGCAGTCGCTCGCATTCGCCTGTCTGCCGTCCGGCAGCGCGCGGGGATAGATGACAGGAGTACACCGTGAGGCGTCTTTCACGAACTGGTTCACCGTTGCTTCTCGCGATGGTCGCTGCGGCCGCGGCAATAGGCCTGGTGGCGTGTCAGGGCTCCGCAAACAAGGCCTCATCGAGCAGTGGTGTGCACGCTGGTGGCACTCTCACGATCCAGGGCGATGCCGGCAACCCCACGCTGGTGGAGAACTTCAACCCGCTGGCGTCGGCGGAGATGCATGGGACGTATCTCATCTATGAGCCGCTGGAGATCCCCAGCCCGATCGACGGCACGTACACGCCGTTTCTCGCGACCGACTACAAGTTCACGGACCCGACGACACTCGTCTACACGATCCGCCAGAACGTGAAATGGAGCGACGGCACGGCTTTCACGCCGGCTGACGTTGTGTTCACCTTCAACCTGCTGAAGAAGTTTCCCGCTCTCGACCTTCAGGGCGTGTGGCAGCAGATCAGCGGAGTTACCGCCTCGGGAAACAACGTCACCGTGACGTTCAAGACACCCAATGTCCCCTTCGCCGCCACGATCGCCCAGACACCGATCGTTCCGCAGCACCTGTGGGCGTCGGTAGCCGATCCGGCGAAGTTCGCCAACACGAAGCCGGTCGGCACCGGCCCGTACACCTTGGCCTCGTTCGCCCCGACACAGTACGCACTCGCCAAGAACCCGACGTACTGGCAGGCCAGCAAGATC
>DASRZB010000009.1:0-4774 GCA_035653855.1 Acidothermaceae bacterium
GAGTTTCTTGCCCCGCCCACGACGCGCGGCCGGTAGATCGGTGGGTCGCCCCACGCCCGGCTCGGTGACCTCAGAGGCCTCACGACGCTGACGCCACGTCGATGCCCCGTATAGGAAGGCCAGCAGCATCAAGACAAATCCCGCAACGCTCAGCTCAATTTGCTCCACTGCGATACCAACAGGGAGTAAGACGACCCCGATGATGGCGCCAAGCGCCGCGCGCAGGTAACGGCGACGGTGCAACGTGCGTGGATCGATGCCGCGCACAGTCGCGGCGAACTTCGGGTCATCGGCGTAGAGGGCTCGCTCGATCTGCTCGAGCACTCGCTGCTCGTGCTCAGAGAGCGGCACGTTGCCCTCCCAACGACATCCCGGCCATGCCCCCGACCAACCATGCATCCGACTCGTTCACGACCGCTGCTGCCTACCAGTGTGCAACATGATCAGAGCTGAACCGGCTAGCCGAGCGACGACCGGGCCGGTCGTCGCGCTTTCAGGATACGAGCCTGCCGTGAGCGGCGAAAGCCGGTTGGGCAAGCGATGACAAACAGACTGCATGAGCCGGGTCCGTTCTGGGCCCAGCACGGCATTACCCAGGTCCGGCACCGCACCAAACTAGAGGCACCCTGAGGACCTCCCAGTGTGAGTATCGGGCGGCCAGGCCGGTAGCTGGAGAACCGTTAGCTACGACGGCCGACGACGTGCAATTGCGTTGCGATGTCCCGGAAGGCCGGCAGCTCAGACGCCTCGAATTCCAAGGCAAGCAGGGCCTCGACGGCGGCCGGGTCAGCGTCGAGTGATCCACCCGGCACCAGGTCGGCGAAGACCCGCGAGCCGTGAGTCGCAACCACCGTCAACCCTGCGGCGCCAAGCAGTGCCTCGAGGTCGGCCAGCGCGAACCGGCGTGGCGCCGGGTCAGTAGCCGAATACCGCCCGAGTGGATCACGCAAGGCGTGCAGCGCTTCATCGAAACGCCCGGCGGCCGCCCGGTGCAGGACCGCCGCGATTCGGTTCGCTGCGACGACGCTCACGATGCCGCCGGGCCGTAACACGCCGGCCACAGCGGCGAGCGCTGCAGCCGGGTCGTCGACGATCTCGAGCACGCTGTGCAAGACGACGAGGTCGAAGGACGCGGGCCCAACGACGTCGAGCAGGCTTGCCGCATCGCCCTGGACACTGCGGATTCGATCCGTCACGCCTGCGTCGGCCGCGCGCCGCACGAGCGCGGCGAGGGAGTCCGGGCTGGCGTCGACGACGGTGACCCGGTGGCCCAGTTCGGCCAACGGGACCGCGAAACCACCGGTACCGCCTCCGGCATCAAGGACGTCGAGCTGTTCGCGACCGGTCGTGTCAATGAGGTCGACAAGCAGCGTTCGAACGCTGCGCCAGACGACAGCCGTTCGCACCGAGCCGCGGGTGCGCAGTCGGTCGGCAGCCATGGGGCGCACCTTACCGGCCGCGGGCCGTTAGCTCGCTCGAGCCGCCTCGATTGGCAGCGCCGGTTGATGCGTGACGCCGATCGTGGTTTCGGCCAGCGCAAGGAAGGTCGCGCTGTCGCGCAGCAGGTCGTCGGCCTCGCGGGCACTCACCGATCCGTCAAGACCTGCCTCGGCTGCCGCGCGCTTCGTCGCGCCCGCGGCGAAAAACGCGGCCCACTCGGCAAGCTCGGGCGCGACTTGGGTCAACAAGACCCAGGCGTTGCGGGAGCGACGGACCCGCCGAACTCCGGGAACCTCGGGGCGGGCACGTGCGGCCAGTACTGCGGCTGCGCAGCGAAGCGCAGCGAGGTGCGCGCTCGCGTAGCGCTGCGCAGGTCGTGAGCTGGTGGCAGCTTCGTCGAGCCCGTGGCGGGCAGCGGCGAGCAGGCCCAGCGCGGCGGGCAGCGGCTTGTTCTGCAAGGTCGTCACCATGACGGCGCCCTCCTCGTGTCGGCGCTACCGGCGCCCGGGCCGACGGTGGGTCGAGGACCGTGGCCCGGGCAATGGCAGCGCCCCCAGCGAGCTTCGCGGGACCCCACCCGCCTCGCCCGACTGACTTGTTCGAACGTATGTTCGAACAAGTCCAACAGTAGGCCGCCTCCCGAGGATTCGTCAAGCCCATTCAGCGAAAGTCGCGTGACGTCCTGCGGACCGCCAGCGGCAACCGCTCGAAACGCTCGGCAACCACATTGACGACGCCCTGCTCACGCTCGAGACGACCTCGCACCAAGAGAGCAGCGGCGGTGCGCGCCACCCGTCGGTAGTGGATCCAGACGCCGCGCGAACAAATCACGTTCACCATGCCGGTCTCGTCCTCGAGGTTGAGGAAGGTGGTTCCACCCGCGGTGGCCGGTCGTTGCCAGTGGGTCACGACTCCCCCGACCAGGACACGTCGTCCGGCCTCTGCAGTACGCAGCGCGCTGGCCGTGAGAACGCCGAGTTCATCGAGCCGATCGCGCACATGTCGGGTCGGATAGCCGTCGGTCGTGATCGCGGTCGCCCACAGGTCGGCCACTGTGACCTCGACGTCGCTCATCACGGGCAGAGTTGGAGCGTGCGTCCCAAGCACCGCGCCGGCGAGACGATCAGGAGATCCTTCCGCTGCCGCGCCAGCGGCCCACAACGCCACCCGCCGACTCATCCCGAAACAGTCGAAGGCTCCGGCCGTCGCCAGCGCCTCGACCTGAGCAGCCGAGAGCCCGACCCGATGCACCAGGTCGGTCATGTCTACGTAGGGACGGCCCGCCGCGATGCGCTCACCAAGGGGATCGGTGATTGCGCGCACGGAAGTCAGCCCGAGCCGAACTGCACGCACGCCACCACCTATCCCTACATCACCGCGCGTCCCTAAATCGACTGGCTCGAGAGTGGTCAAGGCTGCACTCGCATTGATGTCCGGCCGCCGCACTTCGACGCCATGTCGACGCGCGTCAGCGACCAACGACTGAGGCGAGTAGAAACCCATCGGCTGCGCATTGAGCAGTGCGGCACAAAAGGCCGCCGGGTAGTGCAACTTCAACCACGAACTGGCATACACGAGATAGGCGAAGCTGATCGAGTGACTCTCGGGAAAACCGAAGTGTGCGAATGCGGTGAGCTTCTCGTAGATCTCGTCGGCGACCGCGCCGGTAATGCCACGCTCGGCCATCCCGCTGTAGAGCTTTCCGCGCAGTCGTTCCATGCGAGCTGTCGATCGCTTCGAACTCATCGCCTGTCGCAACTCATCTGACTGCGCCGCCGTGAAGCCGGCGACATCGATCGCCATCTGCATCACTTGCTCCTGAAAGAGCGGAACACCGTAGGTGCGTTCGAGCGAGTTCTTCAGCAGTGGATGGGCATAGGTGGCTTCTTCGAGCCCGTTGCGCCGGCGGATGTAGGGATGCACGGAGCCGCCCTGAATGGGTCCTGGCCTGATGATGGCGACTTCGGTGACCAGGTCGTAGAACTCGCGCGGCTTCAGCCGGGGCAAGGTGGCCATTTGCGCACGGCTCTCGACCTGGAACACACCGACCGAGTCAGCGGCGCACAACATGTCGTAGACCTTGGGATCTTCGGTTGGGATCGTGTCGAGTTGCAGGTCGAGGTCGTAGTGCTCGCGCAGCAGGTCGAACGCGCCGTGCAATGCGGACAACATGCCAAGACCCAACAAGTCGAACTTCACTAGACCGGTGCGCGCACAATCATCTTTGTCCCACTGCAAAACCGTGCGGTTCTCCATGCGGCCCCACTCGACAGGACACACCTCGGTGACAGGACGGTCGCAAATAACCATGCCACCGGAATGAATGCCGAGATGCCTCGGAAAGCGCAGGATCTGCTCAGCGAGTTCGATGACCTCACCGGGGATGTCATAGTCGGTACCTGCACCAGTGCCACTCGCATCGGAAGTGACAGATCCCCAACTGTCGATCTGTTTCGACCACGCATCTTGTTGACCGGTGGAGTACCCGAGCGCCTTTGCCATGTCGCGCACGGCCGACTTCGGCCGGTAGCTGATCACGTTGGCCACTTGCGCCGTATTCCTACGGCCATAGCGCGTGTAGACGTGCTGGATGACTTCTTCACGGCGTCCGCTCTCGATGTCGAGATCGATGTCGGGCGGGCCGTCTCGCTCGGGTGAAAGGAACCGTTCGAACAGCAGATGGAAGGCCACCGGATCAGCCTTGGCGATACCGATCGCGTAACACACTGCCGAGTTCGCAGCCGACCCACGGCCTTGGCACAAGATGTCGTTGGCGCGGCAGAATTCCACGATCTCCCAGACGATCAGGAAATAGCCGGGGAAGTTGAGTTGCTCGATCACCTCAAGTTCGTGTTCAAGCTGCCGGTAAGCACCGGGCTGACGTTCAGCATCAGGCGGTCCGTACTTCTTCAGCGCACCTTGCATGGCAAGCTCACGCAGATAACTCATCTCGCAATGTCCGGCGGGTACCGGAAAATCCGGCAAACGTGGAGCAACAAGCCGCAGGTCGAACGCGCAAGTACGACCGATCTCAGCGGCTAGGTCGACGGCACCGGGATAACGTGCGAACCGCGCCGCCATCTCAAAACCCGAGCGCAGGTGCGCAGTGCCGGCGGCAGGCAGCCACCCGTCCATGTCGTCAAGACCACGACGACCGCGGACGGCGGCCAGCGCCGCAGCGAGCCGACCCCCACCAGGAGTGGCGTAATGCGCGTTAGTGGTGGCAACCACGCCCACCTGTCGGCGTCCGGCCAAATCGAAGAGCGCTTCATTGCGGGTGGAATCGAGCGGGTTGCCGTGATCAGTCAATTCGACGAATACATTGTCGCGACCG
>DASRZB010000010.1:0-18491 GCA_035653855.1 Acidothermaceae bacterium
ACGGGCTTGGGGATCTGGGCAACGGCGGTGAATGCCGCCTGCAAGGGCACCGCGCGCGCAACCATGTCGGCGTGCGTCATCGCCGCCATCTCTTTCACGTCGGCGCCCGCCGCGAACGACCGGCTGCCGCCGTAGATCACCACAGCCCGCACGTCCTCCCGCGCGCCCGCTTCGAGCGCAACTGCATGAAGCTGGTCCTGCATCAACGCATTCATCGCGTTGACCGGCGGGCGATCGAGGCGGATCGTGCCGACGCCGGCGACGACCTCGAGGCGCACGAACTGGGTAGGTGACGCAGCCGAATCATCCATCGCGCCAGGCTACTTCAACGGATGTGATCCACAGAGCGCACAATGACCTTGTGGCCCTCCGCGAACGCCTGCTCGCGGCGGCCGGCGTCGTTGGACCCTGCGTTTTCATCGCCGACTGGGCGATTCTGGGTGCCAGGGCGAAGAACTACTCGCCGGTGAGCGACGCGATCAGCGAACTCGCGCGGATGCACGCGCCGACGCGACCGGCAATGAGCGCGGGGTTCCTCGTCTTCAGCGCGGCCCTGCCTACGTACGCAGTCGCGCTTCGCCACGCGTTACCTGGACATGCCTGGAAGTTCGCCGCAGCCAACGGCGTCGCAACGCTCGGGGTGGCCGCGTTCTCACTCGGTACACCGACATCCGGCGACATCCACGGCGCGTTCGCCGGCCTCGCATACGCATCGCTCGCGGCGACACCGATCGCGGCAAGCGCGGCGCTGCGTCGTGGAGGTAACAAGGCACTCGCGCGGACGTCGATTGCTGCAGGTCTCGTGTGTGCGGCGGCGCTAGTCGCAAGCGTGGGAGGACCACACCAGGTGCATGGCTTGCTCCAGCGCATCGGACTCACGATCGGCGACGCATGGATCATCGCCTCGGCGATCTCGATGATGCGCGCGACATCGACGCCAAACAATGACGCGACATCTCGACCCGCTGCGTCGCAGATAGAGCCTGACCCGGCAGGATAAGCCGGTGGACATCTGGCCCGGTCACTGGCAGCCCCTTGGTGCCACCGTCGATGACGGTGGCACCAACTTCGCGCTTTTCTCGGCGAACGCAACCGCTGTCGATTTGTGCGTGTTCGACGACAACGGCACCGAGATCCGCGTCCCGCTGCGCGAATCGACGTTTCACGTCTGGCATTGCTACCTGCCCGGTGTCGGGGCGGGCACGCGCTACGGGTACCGCGTCGACGGCGAATTCAATCCCAGCAACGGGGCGCACTTCAACCACAACAAACTGCTGGCCGATCCGTACGCTCGCGCACTCGACGGCGTCTTCGAACCCGACGAGGCGGTTTTCGAGAACGACCCGCGCGACTCTGCCGCCTTTGTGCCCAAGTCCGTGGTGGTGCACGACGCGTTCGACTGGGGCAAGGATCGCGCACCCGCCATCGCGTGGCCCGACACCGTCATCTACGAAGTCCACGTACGCGGGTTTACCATGCAACACCCCGGCGTCCCGCCGGAGTTGCGCGGCACTTATGCCGGGCTCGCGAGCGTAGCTGCTGTCGACCACCTGAAGACGCTCGGCGTCACGACCCTCGAGTTGCTGCCAATTCACCAGTTTGTGAGTGAGCCGGCGTTGCTGCGCCGCGGGCTGTCGAACTACTGGGGCTACAACACCCTCGGTTTCTTTGCACCGCACGGCGGCTACTCGTCGTCAGGCACTCGGGGTGAACAGGTTCGCGAATTCAAGGCAATGGTGAAGACCCTGCACGCCGCTGGGCTCGAAGTCATTCTCGACGTGGTGTACAACCACAGCGCCGAGGGCGACAAGTTAGGGCCGACTCTTTCGTTACGTGGGATCGACGACCAGTCGTACTACCGGCTCGAACCCGGTGGTCTGTATGTGAACTACACCGGCTGCGGAAACACTCTTGACCTTCACAAGCCGCACATGTTGCAACTCGTCACGGACTCGCTCCGGTATTGGGTGACCGAGATGCACGTCGACGGGTTCCGCTTCGATCTCGCGCCGACGCTGGCCCGCTCGAGCGATGCCTTCGACGTGCAGTCGTCGTTCCTCGAGGCGATCGACCAGGATCCGGTGCTGTCGCAGGTCAAGTTGATCGCGGAGCCATGGGATATCGGGCCAGGTGGTTACCAGCTCGGCAACTTTCCGGCACCGTGGACCGAATGGAACGATCGCTTCCGCGACGCCACGCGTGACTTTTGGCTATGTGGAGCGACCGACGCGCGTGAACTCGGGTACCGATTGTCTGGGTCGTCGGACCTCTTTCAGCGCAGCGGCAGGCGTCCCGATGCATCGATCAATTTCGTCACCTGTCACGACGGCTTCACGTTGCACGACCTGGTGACCTATAACGAGAAGGTCAACGTCGCGAACGGTGAGCTCAACCGTGACGGCTCCAGCGATAACCACAACTGGAACTGCGGGTTCGAGGGCGAGACCGCCGAACCGGTAGTCACGCAAATCCGCACCCGCGTTACCCGCGCCATGCTCGGAACCGTGTTGTTGTCAGCCGGGGTGCCCATGCTCGGACACGGCGACGAGATCGGCCGTACCCAGCACGGCAACAACAACGCCTACTGCCAGGACAATGCGCTCGCTTGGGTCGACTGGAGCGACCGCGACGAGGCGCTGCTCGCTTTCACCCAGGCCGCGATCGCCCTGCGTAGAGAACATGCAGCATTTCGGCAGAGTTCGTTCTTCACGGGTACGCCGCAGCACGACAACGGCACCCCTGACCTCGCCTGGTTCACCGCAACCGGTGCGGAGATGGCGCCCGCCGACTGGTCCGACCTGCGCACGCGCACGATCGCGATCTACCTGTCGGGCAACGACATCCGCGACGTGGGACCGCACGGCGAGCCCATCGTCGACGACTCATTTATGGTCATCATGCACGCCGGCCTTGAACCTTCGACCTTCACACTCCCGGGCGCGCCCTGGGCGACGAGCTACGAGGTCGTGCTCGACAACACCAATCCGACGAATAGGGCGACCCTGGCAGCCGGCAGCACCGTCGACGTCCCCGCCGTTGCCTTTATAGTGCTGCGGGCCATCTCGGCCTAGCGGAGGTCGCCGGTCACCATTCCTTCGCCGGCGGCAGGGACGGCGATCAGCCCAAGTTCTCCCGGCGAGGCCAACAACGCGTCTGCCGGCAGGACTCGCACGCTGTATCCGAACGGTCCGGTGCGGTCGAGTGTCATCTCGCCTTCGTAGACCCAGCTGCCGTCATCGCGCTTGTCGGAAAGGCGCAGCGACGAATACGTCGGGCCGGTGATCTGGTCGTTCTCGTCGACCCGGCCATACGCGATCTGCACGTCGACGTCATCAGCGGCGAGGTCGCCCAACGCGACCACCGCACGCAGCGAAACCACCGTGCCGTACTCGAGCGCATCAGAGACACCACGCGCTTCGATGTGCTCGACGCGCACACCGGGCCACGCCGCCGCGACCCGCTTCTTCCAGGCCGCGAGGTGCTTCGCGCCACCGAACTTCGTGTCTTCCATGGCGCGTGACGACTGCGCCGCCGGGGTGTAGAGGTTGTCGACGTAGTCGCGCAGCATCCGCGTGGCGACGACCTTCGGTCCAAGCGACGACAGCGTGTGCCTGACCATCTCCAGCCACCGGCTCGGCAGCCCGTTGTGGTCGTGGTCATAGAAGCGCGGCACCATCTGCGTCGACACGATGTCGTAGAACGCGCCCGCTTCGAGTTCGTCGCGGCGCTCCTCGGACAGCTCGTCGGCGGACGGAATGTCCCAGCCGTTGTTGCCGTCGGACCACTCGTCCCACCAGCCATCGCGAATCGACAGGTTCAGGACCCCGTTCAACGCGGCCTTCATGCCCGAGGTTCCGCACGCCTCGAGCGGCCGTAGCGGGTTGTTCAGCCACACGTCGGCGCCGGCACACAGCACCCGGGCCAACGCCATGTCGTAGTCAGGTAGGAACACGACCCGATGCCGCACGTTCGTGGCGTCGGCGAAGCGCACGACTTCCTGGATCAGTCGCTTGCCGCCGTCGTCGGCCGGGTGCGCCTTGCCGGCAATAACGAACTGCACAGGGCGGTCCTTGTCGAGCAGCAGTTCGGTGAATCGCTCACGGTCTTGCAACATCAACGTCAGCCGCTTGTACGACGGCACTCGGCGGGCGAACCCGATCGTCAAGACGTCGGGGTCGAGGACGCCGCCGATCCAGCCGAGCTCAGACGCCATCGCGCCGCGCTGGATCCACGACGCGCGCAACCGCACCCGAGTCTCGTCGACCAACCGGGTGCGCAGTGCTCGCCGCACTTCCCACAATTGGCGGTCGTCAAGGTGATCGGCACCGGCCCACGCCGCGCCGTCGGACTGCAGGTCGACCCCGAGCTCGCGCTCGACCATCTGCTGAACTTCACGCGACACCCACGTGGGCGCGTGCACGCCGTTGGTCACCGACGTGATCGGAATATCGGCGGGATCGAACTTCGGCCACAGCCCGGCGAACATCTCCCGACTGACCTGGCCATGCAACAACGAAACGCCATTGGCACGCTGTGCAACCCGAAGGCCCATCAATGCCATGTTGAAGACGCTCTGGTCACCACCGGGGAAGCTCTCAGCGCCGAGGCCAAGCACCCGGTCGATCGGTAGTCCGAGCGCATTGTCGGGAGGGCCGAAGTGGTGCTCGACGAGCTCGCGCGGGAAGCGGTCGATACCTGCCGGCACCGGCGTGTGCGTGGTGAATAGCGTGGACGC
Organism: Acidothermaceae bacterium; assembly: GCA_035653855.1. GTDB lineage: Bacteria > Actinomycetota > Actinomycetes > Acidothermales > Acidothermaceae > PALSA-607. The sequence continues at coordinate 4,736 of DASRZB010000010.1, forward strand.
GCGCACGACCTCAAGTGCCTCGTCGAATGACAACGACGACGCGCTCACGAGCTCGCGAATTCGTTCGAGTGCAAGGAATCCGGCGTGCCCTTCGTTCATGTGGTAGACCTCAGGATTCGCGTGCCCGGTCAGCCTGCAAAACGCGCGCACCGCCCTAATCCCACCGACGCCAAGGAGCAGTTCTTGGCGGAAGCGGTGATCGGTGCCGCCGCCATAGAGACGGTCAGTAACGTCACGCTCAGCCTGCGCGTTGCCCTCGACATCAGAGTCCAGCAGGAGCAACGGGATCCGGCCGACCTGGCAGCGCCAGACCTGGGCCTGGAGGTCTCGACCGGGCAGCCGCACCGGAATCGTCACTGGCGAGCCGTCGGCCTCAGTCAAGAGCGTCAGTGGCAGCCCGTAGGGGTCGACCGGTGGGTAGCGCTCCTGCTGCCAGCCATCGCGCGACAACGACTGGTTGAAGTAGCCGCGCCGGTAGAGCAACCCGACACCGATGATCGGGACACCGAGGTCGCTGGCCGTCTTCAGATGGTCGCCCGCCAGAATTCCGAGCCCGCCAGAGTATTGCGGCAGCACCGCCGTGATCCCGTATTCCGGAGAGAAGTACGCGATCGCCTTCGGAGCCTCGTCGCCCAACGTCTGGAACCAGCGATCCTGGGTCAGGTACTGATGCAGGTTCCCAGCAGCTTCGTCGAGCCGACCGAGGAACTGCTCGTCGGTCGACAACTCGGCAAAACGCGAATGCGGAACGAGGCCGAGCAACCGCCCGGGATCACCATCGACTGCGCGCCAGGTCTGCGGGTCGATGAACTCAAGGAGGTCGAGCGTCTCCGCATGCCATGACCAACGAAGGTTCATGACGAGATCGCCGAGTGCCGCCAACCGCGACGGCAGAACAGTGCGCACAGTGAATCGTCTGATCGCTCTCACGGGCACGACCCTACCGAAGCCGATGAACGTCCCACCAAGGTCCATCGGCACTGCTGCCACATCGAGATAGTGGGAGCGGTTGCAAATTCTCGCGGCGCACTCCCAGGAAGATCACCGGGGCTCTCGCGGCGCGCCCCGCCGCCCGATACGTTCGTCGGTAATGAGCACAAACAAGAGGCGCGCCACGCCTGCGAAATCGCCGGCCACCCGTCCGGCCCGCTCGAAAGCGGCTGCACCCGCAACACGGGCGCCACGTGCTGCCTCCGCCGAGACTGCAACGGCAACAAAAACAACTGCAACCGCAACAGCCAAGGCCGGGACGCCGCCAAGCGGGCTGGTACCGGGTGGGCGGATACCAATTGAGGGCGTCATGCCCGTCATCGACTGCGGCCGTTACCCGGCCAAGTCGGTTGTCGGTGAACAACTGACCGTCGCCGCGACCGTGTATCGCGAGGGCCACGATGCGGTGGGCGTGAATGTCGTGCTTCGCGATTCAACGGGCCGCACCGGCCCATGGACACCGATGCGACTCGTCGCCCCCGGTACCGATCGCTACGAAGCAGTCGTGACGGCAGACACGACAGGTGCGTGGACATTTCAGATCGAGGCGTGGGGTGATCCGCTCGAATCGTGGCGGCATGACGCGCGCATCAAGGTTCCCGAGGGCCAAGACGTTGAGCTGATGCTCGAAGAAGGTGCGCGGCTGCACGAGCAGGCCGCCGCCAACTTGTCCGACGGCGAGACGGGTGACGCCGGCCGACTCCGAAGCGTCGCCGACACGTTGCGTTCACCGGGTGATCCCGTCGAGCGCTTGTCGGCGGCGCTCGCTCGCGGCGTCCTCGCCCTTCTTGCCCGGCACCCGCTGCGCACGCTGCTTACCGTGTCGCCGTCCTACTCACTGTGGGTCGATCGCGAGCGCGCGCTTTTCGGCTCCTGGTATGAGTTCTTTCCGCGCTCCGAAGGGGCAACGCTCGACCCGCCGAAGTCGGGCACGTTCGCGACCGCCGCGAAGCGACTGCCGGCGATCGCCGCGATGGGATTCGACGTCGTCTACATCCCGCCGGTGCATCCGATCGGGACGACGTTTCGCAAAGGTCCGAACAACACCTTGACGCCAGGACCAGGCGATCCCGGCGTCCCGTGGGCCATCGGGAGCAGCGAGGGCGGGCACGACACGATCCACCCCGACCTCGGCACGATGGACGACTTCGACGCCTTCGTCGAGGCGGCCAAAGCCAGCGGTCTTGAGGTCGCCCTCGACCTCGCACTGCAGTGTTCGCCGGACCATCCGTGGGTGACCCAGCATCCGGAGTGGTTCACCACCCGTGCCGACGGAAGCATCGCGTATGCGGAAAACCCGCCGAAGAAATATCAGGACATCTACCCGCTGAACTTCGACAACGACTACGAGGGCCTCTACGCAGAGATCGTCCGCGTCCTGCGGTTGTGGATGAGCCACGGGATCCGGATCTTTCGGGTCGACAACCCGCACACCAAGCCGGTGCGGTTCTGGGAGCAACTGCTCGCCGACATCCGTTCAACCGACCCAGATGTGTTGTTCCTTGCGGAGGCCTTCACCCGGCCGGCCATGATGCGCGGTCTGGCGAAGGTTGGCTTCCACCAGTCGTACACCTACTTCACGTGGCGCAACACCAAGCCCGAACTCGAGCTCTACCTCACCGAGCTGTCGCATGAGACCTCAGACATCCTTCGCCCGAACTTCTTCACCAACACCCAAGACATCCTGCATGCGTTCCTGCAGCAGGGCGGGCCGCCCGCCTTCAAGATTCGCGCCGTGCTCGCCGCGACCGGCTCACCGACGTGGGGCGTCTACTCGGGCTATGAGCTGTTCGAGAACATTCCCCTTCGCCCCGGTAGCGAGGAGTATCTCGACTCGGAGAAGTACCAATACCGTCCCCGCGACTACGAAGCCGCCGAGGCGGCCGGCCGGAGTTTGGCCGGTTACATCACGACGCTCAACCGGATCCGCCGCGAGCACGTGGCCCTGCAACGGCTGCGCAACCTGCACCTGCACGGCGCCGACAACACTCAGATCCTCAGCTACTCCAAGCAGGTCGTCACCGATGACGCGACCGACACGATCTTGGTGGTCGTCAACCTCAACCCGTTCAACGTCAGTGAGGCAACCGTCGCGCTCGACATGCCGGCACTGGGCGTCGACTGGGGAGCCCAGCTCAACGTCACCGACCTGCTCAGTGGCGCGCGCTATACGTTCGGGCAGTACAACTATGTGCGGCTGGACCCACACGTCGAGCCAGCGCACATCTTCGTGGTTCAGTAACCCTCACAGTGACATCCACAGGACGGCGTTGACAGATGGCAGACCCCGTAGCCGACTCGTCGGAGTACTCCGTCGATCCGCACTGGTACAAGCGCGCGGTCTTTTACGAGGTGCTCGTCCGCGGCTTCGCCGACAGCAACGGTGACGGCACCGGCGACCTGAAGGGTCTGGTGTCCAAGCTCGACTACCTGCAGTGGCTGGGCATCGACTGCATCTGGCTGTTGCCGATCTTCCAGTCGCCCCTGCGCGACGGCGGATACGACATCTCCGACTACTTCACGATCTTGCCCGAGTTTGGTGACCTCGGCGACTTCGTGGAGCTGGTCGAAGAGGCCCACAAGCGTGGCATGCGCGTCATCGCCGACCTCGTCATGAACCACACAAGTGACCAGCATCCGTGGTTTCAGGCGTCGCGCTCGGATCCGACAGGTCCGTACGGCGACTACTACGTATGGTCAAAGACCGACACCGCGTATCGCGATGCGCGCATCATCTTCGTCGACACCGAAAAATCGAACTGGACGTTCGACCCGGTCCGTGGCGAGTACTACTGGCACCGCTTCTTCGGCCACCAGCCCGACCTGAACTTCGAGAACCCCGCGGTCCAGGACGCCATGCTCGGCACCCTGCGGTTCTGGCTCGAACTCGGCATCGACGGCTTCCGGCTGGACGCCGTCCCGTATCTGTTCGAGGAAGAAGGCACCAACTGCGAGAACCTGCCCCGCACGCACGACTACCTCAAGCGGGTGCGCAAGGAGATCGACCGCGACTTCCCCGACCGGGTGCTGCTGGCCGAGGCGAATCAGTGGCCCGCCGACGTCGTCCAATATTTCGGCGACAGCGATGAGTGCCACATGGCGTTCCACTTCCCGCTGATGCCGCGCATCTTCATGTCCGTGCGGCGCGAGCAGCGCTACCCGATCTCAGAGATCTTGTCGCAGACGCCGGCGATCCCCGACGGCTGCCAGTGGGGCATCTTCTTGCGCAACCACGACGAGTTGACCCTTGAGATGGTCACCGACGAAGAGCGCGACTACATGTACACCGAGTACGCGCAAGACCCACGGATGAAGGCGAACATCGGCATCCGACGGCGACTCGCTCCCCTCCTGGAGAACTCAAGAGACCAGATGGAGCTGTTCACCGCTCTGCTGCTCTCGCTACCGGGCTCACCGGTGCTCTACTACGGCGACGAGATCGGCATGGGCGACAACATCTGGCTCGGTGACCGCGACGGCGTCCGCACTCCGATGCAGTGGACGCCGGACCGCAACGCCGGCTTCTCCAACTGCGACCCCGGCCGGCTCTACCTGCCGGTGATCATGGACCCGATCTATGGCTACCAGGGCCTCAACGTCGAGGCCCAGATGCGCACCTCGACGTCGCTGCTGCACTGGACACGGCGGATGATCGACACCCGCAAGCGGCACCCGACCTTCGGCGCGGGCGCGTTCTCTGAGTTGGGAGCGTCCAATCCGAGCATCCTGGCGTTCGTCCGCGAGTTCGGCGACGACCGGGTTTTGTGCGTGAACAACCTGTCGCGCTTCCCGCAGCCGGTCGAACTCGACCTACGCCGGTTCGAGGGTGTGGTTCCGGTAGAGATGCTGGGGGGTATGCACTTCCCGAAGGTTGGCGAGCTGCCCTACCTGCTGACCCTGCCGGGCCATGGCTTCTACTGGTTCACGCTGCCGGCCAAGCGTGCGGAGGATGCCTAAATGAGTACAAATCGGACGCAACTCGAGGATTTCCTCCGCGACTGGCTACCGAAGCAGCGCTGGTTCGCCGGCAAGGACCGCGGTGCGAAAGCGGTCCACGTCGCGACAGAGCGACTGCTACTAAAAGGCGATCCTTCCCTTTTGCACCTGTTTGTGGACGTCGAGCAAAACCCGGCCGTCGACCCGATTCCCGGACTCGAGCCAACTGCCGACAGCCTCATGACTACCTATCAGCTACTTCTCGGGGTTCGTTCCAGCATGCCGCCGGAGCTCGAGCACGCCACCATCGGCCACGTCGATGACCTGGGTTGGGTCTACGAGGGCAGCCAGGACCACGATCTGATGCACACGATTCTCGGCTGGGTCGCGGGCGAAGAGACCCGAGCCGACATCGTGTTCGCCCTCGAGCCGGGCGCGAAGCTCGATCCCGACGCTGTCAGCCTGGTGCTCGGCGGCGAGCAATCGAACACGTCGGTGGTGTTCGGCGAGCAGACCATCATGAAGCTCTTCCGCATCGTGGTCCCTGGCCTCAATCCCGATCTCGAGGTCACGCGTGCGCTTACGGAGATGGGCAACCAGCACGTGCCAGCGCTCCAGGGCTGGCTCGAGAGCGACGTCGAAGGCGTCGCTAGCACGCTCGGGCTACTTCAGGAATTCCTGCGATCCGGCACAGACGGCTGGGCGCTCGCGCTGACCAGCGTGCGCGATCTGTTTGCCGAAGGTGACCTGCACGCGGGCGAGGTCGGCGGCGATTTCGCAGCCGAGTCGGAGCGCCTTGGCATGGCCACCGCAGACGTGCACTCGTCGATGGCCCAAGCGCTGCCCACGGGCGTCGCCGACCACCAGGCGCTCGTCGCGATGGCCGAGTCGATGCGAGCGCGACTCGACGCGGCCCGGATCGCCGTCCCGGCACTTGCCGATCACGCCGCAGCAATCTCTGCGGTCTTCGACGCCCTCGCGAACAGCCACGACCCCGTCCCGCTGCAACGCGTGCACGGCGACTTCCACCTCGGCCAGGTCATGCGCACCGACAACGGCTGGGTGCTGCTCGACTTCGAGGGCGAGCCCGGCGCCCCGATCGCCGCCCGGACCGCCCTCTCCAGCCCATTGCGCGACGTCGCCGGCATGTTGCGTTCGTTCGACTACGCGTCGCGCTATCTGCTCGCCGACCAACCCGCCGCCGCGCAGCTCGAATATCGGGCCGCCGAATGGGCAGAGCGCAACAGGGACGCGTTTTGCACCGGCTACGCCAAGAGTGCCGGCCGCGATCCGCGCGACGACGACGTCCTGCTGCGCGCATTCGAACTCGACAAGGCGGTGTACGAGGTGGCGTACGAGGCTCGCAACCGCCCCAGCTGGGTGCGGATTCCGCTCGGCTCGATCGAGCGATTGGTCGCCGCATGACAAGCGGAAACACGACAAGCGGGGACGCCGGGGGGCTGGGGTCTGCGAAGCCGGAGCAGCCAGCTGCCACCACCCCTGCACAACCCGCCGCTGCGCCCGTGACCGCGCAGCCGGCGGCAACCGTCGTCCCTGAAAAGAAGGCCGCCACAGTGACGAAACCAGCCGAGACCAAGCCAGCCGAGACCAAGACGCCCACTGCCCCGCTCGCACCGCACGCGCCGGTGACCGCGCCACCCGAGGAGATCGACCGCCTGGTCTCCGGTGCGCACCACAACCCGCACGGCATCCTCGGCGCGCACCTGAACGGCGACGTCGTGACGTTCCGCAGCTTCCGGCCGAACGCCCGTGAGGTCACCGTTCTCGTCGACCTCGTGCGCATTCCACTGGCGCACGAGCGTGGCGGCGTGTGGAGCGCGACCTGGAAGAGTTCGGCGGTTCCCGATTACCGCGTCGAGGTTGTGTATGACGACGGCATCACGCACGTCGTCGACGAGCCGTACCGCTTCCTGCCGACGCTCGGCGACGTCGACCTGCACTTGATCGGCGAGGGTCGGCATGAGCAGTTGTGGGAGGTGCTCGGCGCCCACGTACACAACTACGGCACACCGAGCGGTGTCGTCAGCGGCACATCGTTCGCCGTCTGGGCACCGAACGCGCGCGCGATGCGGGTCGCCGGCGACTTCAACTTCTGGGATTCTCAGGCCAACCCGATGCGGTCGCTTGGCTCCAGCGGTGTGTGGGAGTTGTTCATCCCTGGCGTCACATCCGGCGACCGCTACAAGCTGAACGTGCTCGGGTCCGACGGCCAGTGGCGCGAGAAGGCCGACCCGATGGCGTTTGCGACCGAACACCCGCCGGCGCAGGCTTCCGTCGTGTTCACCTCAACATACGTTTGGCAGGACGCCGAGTGGCTGACGAAGCGGGCGAACGCCGACGCATTGCGCGAACCGATGAGCATCTACGAGGTGCACCTCGGATCGTGGAAGCAGGGTCTCGGCTACCGCCAGCTCGCCGACGAACTCGTCGCCTACGTGAAGGATCTCGGGTTCACCCACGTCGAGTTCTTGCCAGTTGCCGAGCACCCCTTCGGCGGATCGTGGGGCTACCAGGTCTCGTCGTACTTCGCGCCAACGTCGCGCTTCGGCACTCCCGATGACTTCCGATTCCTCGTCGACTGCCTGCATCAGGCGGGTATCGGCGTGATCATCGACTGGGTCCCTGCGCACTTCCCCAAGGACGCGTGGGCGCTGGCGCAGTTCGACGGTACGCACCTGTACGAGCACTCCGACCCGCAGCTTGGCGAGCATCCCGACTGGGGCACGCTGGTCTTCAATTTCGGACGACGAGAAGTGCGCAACTTCCTTGTCTCCAACGCGATTTATTGGGCCGAGCAGATGCACATCGACGGGCTTCGCGTCGACGCCGTCGCGTCGATGTTGTACCTCGACTACTCACGAAAGGCCGGCCAGTGGCGGCCCAACGTCTACGGCGGGCGTGAGAATCTCGAGGCCGTCTCGTTCTTGCAAGAGATGAACGCGACGATCTACCGGCGTGCGCCGGGCGTCGTGACGATCGCTGAAGAGTCGACCGCCTGGCCCGCCGTGTCGAAGCCGACCTACGTCGGCGGCCTCGGCTTCGGCTTCAAGTGGAACATGGGCTGGATGCACGACTCCTTGCAGTACATGAGCCATCCACCGATCTATCGCGGCTACCACCATCACGAGATGACGTTCTCGATGATGTACGCGTACTCCGAGAACTTCGTGTTGCCGATCTCGCACGATGAAGTCGTTCACGGCAAGGGCTCGTTGCTGCACAAGATGCCCGGCGACCGTTGGCAGCAGGTCGCCAACTTGCGCGCGTTCTATGCCTACATGTGGGCGCACCCGGGCAAGCAACTGATCTTCATGGGTTGCGAGATCGCGCAGGACAACGAGTGGTCAGAGGAACATTCACTCGACTGGTGGTTGCTCGAGTACGCCGAGCACAACACGGTGCAACGACTGGTCCGCGACCTCAACACCACCTACCGGGCGACGCCCGCGCTGTGGCAGACCGATGCCGACCCTGAGGCGTTTCGGTGGATTGACGCCAACGACGCGAGCAACAACACGTTCTCGTTCCTGCGCACAGCAGCCGACGGCTCGACGCTCGCGTGTGTCGCCAACTTCTCGGCGATCCCGCACGAGGGCTACCGGCTCGGCCTGCCGCACACCGGCCGCTGGGATGAAGTTCTGAACACCGACGCCGAGATCTACGGCGGCAGCGGGGTGGGCAACCTGGGCGCTGTCGAGGCCACCGACGACCCATGGCACGGGCTGGCGGCGTCCGCGATCGTGCGAATCCCGCCACTGGCCACCATCTGGCTCCGGAGTCCGGGCGCCTAAGCCCAGGGTAAAGCGGGGGCAAAGGCCGCGAAACCGTAAGGTCGGCCGCCCGGCTGCCGAAACCTCCTACGAGGGGGTGCGGCACTGTGGCGGTCATGCGTCGGCTTGTGGGTGGCTGGTGGTTTGGCCGCCTCGTCGTTGCCCTGATATCGGTAGCGCTGATCGGCGGCGCCGCGCTGTTCCTGCGTTCCTCGCAGACGGCAGCACGCGTCGGCGTGGATTCTCGATTCTCGTCGCGGGCCGTGTTGTCCGCCAAGTTCATCAGCACCTATACGACCGAGCTCACGGCCCGCGAGCAACTGGTCGCGGCCAGCACCCTCGGGGGTAGCGACCCGACAGCAGCATTCGCGGCCAATATCGCTGCGTTCGGCTTTCAGGACGGTGCCCTGCTGGACAGTTCCGGGCGCGCGTTAGCAGTCTGGCCCGCCACTCCCGCGCTGATCGGCCAGCAGTACGGAGCGCAATTCGCCCCCCTCCGCCGCGCACTGCTCGGGTACGTCGTGGTGTCCAACGTGGAGGTAGCGGACCCAACGATGCCGCCCCTGGTGGGGTTTGCCATCCCCTTCAACACCGCATCAGGACGACGCGTGTTCAGCGGCGCATACCTGATCAGCAGCACTCCACTTGCCGCGTTCCTCAATGACTCAACCACGTTGAAAGGCGCTCAGCTCTACCTGACGGACAGCGCGGGCGTCGTGTTCGCATCGAACAACACCACGCAGCCGACGACGGCGCAGACCCTCACGCAGCTCAACCCCACCCTCGGCCTCGCTGCGACAAAGACCACCACCGGCACTTACCGGTTTGCCTCGACGCCGTATTCGTATATCAAGACGGCGGTCCCCGGCACCCCGTGGTCATACGTGATCGCGGCCCCAACTACGAGCGTCTATGCGACCCTCAACGGCAGCGACCACTGGCTTCCCTGGCTGATTCTCGCTGGGCTCTCGCTGCTGATCGCGATCGCGGCCTGGCTCACGATCCGCCTGCTCGCCGGTCGCCGCCACCTCGCTGACCTCAACACGCGGCTCGCCTTCCTCGCGAGGACTGACACGCTGACCGGCCTCTCCAACCGGCTGCATATCACCGAGGAACTGGAGCAACTGCTGATCGACGCGCGCCAGCAACGGTTCCCGGTGTGCGTGTTGATGATCGACATCGACCACTTCAAAGATCTCAACGACACGTTTGGGCACCGAGCCGGAGACTTTGCGCTTCGCCACGTCGCACATCGTTTGAACACGTCGCTTCGCCATGGCGACCTGCTCGGGCGTTGGGGCGGCGAGGAGTTCCTTGCCGTGCTGCCCGATACCGACATGACGCAAGGCATGGTGGTCGCCGAGCGCGTGTGCAACCTCGTCGCCGGCACCCCCATCGAGGTCGGCTCGGACGGTGGCCTGGTCGCGATCCACACCAGCGTCGGCATCGCCGAGTTCGCCGACGACACGATCGACACGTTGGTCGACCGAGCCGACCTAGGTCTGTATGAAGCCAAGGCGGCTGGCCGCAACACCGTCCGCGCCCACGCGCACGCGGGCTCGGCCTAACCGGCGTCGGTCGCGCGGGCGCGAGCCTCGCGGTGCACCTCGGTGACAGCACGCAACGTCGAATCGGGCGCTTCTTCCAGCGTGATGAGCGAGTTGTCCGCGGCCGGCAAGGCGCGCAGGATCTCGTCGAGCTTGCGCTGAGTGACCGCTTCTTGTCGTGCTTGCGTGTGCTGGATGACGAAGACCATGGCGAGCGTGATCGCCGCGACAGCGGTCTGGAAGACGACCTCGAGCCGAGTCGGGAAGTCGACCGCAAGACTGAAGATCACCCACAACACGTCGGCCGTGATGAGCACGATCGCCAACCGAGGACGCGAGGCGATGCGGTCGACGGCGTGCAGGAATCGGCTCTCAGGAGCGCGCGGCTTGGTCGACCGCTCGGCTGGCTCAGCAACGTCCACGACTGGTTCTGCGACATTCACCTCCGGGTACTACCCCGCGTACGCTGAGCCAAGCGACCCTCTAGGTCGCCGGTAGCGTTCCCGACGCGTGTCCGTAACCCGCGCGACATCAGTTATTCCTAGGATCTGGGGATGGCAGACATCTTCGACGACTACGTGCTGGCGCAGGCGTGGGACGAGATGTTCGAGTTGCCCGGCGTGCCGCGCCCGGCTTACGAGGTGCTGTTCGCCGCTCTCCAGCCGCTGGAGTCCGACGATCTGAACTTCCGAGCCGAGCAGTTGTCGCGCATGTTCACCGATCGCGGTGTCACCTTCGCGATGGGTGGCGAAGAGCGGCCGTTCCCACTCGATCTGGTGCCGCGCGTGATCATGGCGTCGGAATGGGACGCCGTCACCCGCGGTGTCTCGCAGCGCGTCCGCACTCTCGAGGCGTTCCTCGCCGATGTCTACGGGCCTGGTCGGGTGTTCGCCGACGGTGTGGTGCCGCGGTCGCTCGTCACGTCCTCGATCCACATGCATCGTGCAGTGCACGGATTCAACCCGCCCAACGGCGTCCGCGTGCATGTCGCTGGTATCGATCTCGTGCGCGACGAAGCCGGTGCGTTCCGAGTGCTCGAAGACAACGTGCGGGTGCCTTCTGGTGTCAGCTACGTCATCGAGAACCGTCGCGCGATGACGCAGTCGATCCCCGCAGTCTTCGGTGAGCACCGCGTACAACCGGTGCACGAATATCCGGCTCGGCTGCTCACTGCCTTGCGCGCTGCAGCACCAGCCGGCGTCAGCGAGCCGACAGTCGCAGTGCTGACACCGGGTATCTACAACGCCGCCTACTTCGAACACGCCCTCCTTGCTCGACTCATGGGTGTCGAGCTGCTCGAGGGCCGCGACCTGGTGTGTCGCAACAACAAACTGCGGATGCGGACGACGGATGGCGAGCGTCCGGTGCATGTGCTTTACCGTCGCGTCGACGACGACTTCCTTGACCCGCTGCACTTTCGCAGCGACTCGCAAATGGGCTGCCCGGGGTTGATCAACGCAGCTCGGGCCGGCAACGTCACGATCGCCAACGCCGTTGGTAACGGCGTGGCCGACGACAAGCTGCTCTACACCTACGTGCCTGATCTGGTGCGCTACTACCTGAACGAAGCGCCGGTGCTCGATAACGTCGAGACGTACCGCCTCGAAGACCCCGAAATCCTGCACGACGTACTGGGCCGGCTACACGAACTCGTCATCAAGCCGGTCGACGGCTCAGGCGGCAAGGGCATCGTGATCGGACCGCAAGCCAGCGAGGAGACTCTCGGCGAACTGCACGACATCGTGGCGAACAACCCGCGTGGCTGGATCGCGCAACGGCCCGTGGCGCTGTCGACGGCCCCCACGCTGATCGGCGATCGACTGGTCCCCCGCCACATCGACCTACGGCCGTTCGCGGTCAACGACGGCGAGGACGTGTGGGTATTGCCGGGCGGTCTCACCAGGGTCGCCCTACCCGAGGGCGCACTCGTGGTGAACTCAAGCCAAGGCGGCGGCTCAAAGGACACCTGGGTACTCGCAGACGAAGCGCAGCGGGTGCCGGCGCAGCGCGCAACCGATCTCGCCGCTCTTCCGTCGCGAGTGTCCGACGCCCCGTTCGCGGGCGCACGCGACACCGGTCCGACGGTACAAATGGCGCAGCAGTAATGACACGCCGATGCTGAGCCGGATCGCCGAGTCACTCTTCTGGATCGGTCGCTACGTCGAGCGGGCGGACGATACTGCGCGGCTGCTCGACGCGTTCCTGCGGCGGGTCCTGGAAGATCCATGGACCGACGAGGACGCCGAATGCCGTTCGTTGCTGGCAATTCTCGGCGTCCCAACTCCGCGTGACGTCGTGCAGAACACCGGCGAGATCATGCGCAAGGTGGCGTTCGACGACAAGACGCCGTCGGCAATTGCGGGTGCAATTGCTGCCGCACGCGAGAACGCCCGGGGTGCGCGCGAGGCGATCTCCAGTGAGATGTGGGAGTGCCTCAACGTCACCTGGCGCACGATGCCCGAACGCCGCCGAGCGGCCGCCCGCCTCGGACCCAACACCTACCTCGACTACGTCCGTGAACGCACCGCGATGTTCTCCGGGCTGGCCGAGTCGACCCTGTCGCACGACGACGGCTGGCAGTTCCTGGTGCTCGGGCGAAGTCTCGAACGCGCCGACATGACGGCACGGCTGCTCTCGGTTCAGTTGTTGACAGCTGATCAACCGGTCACCTGGGTCACCGTGTTGTCGGCATGCGGCGGTTACGAGGCGTTCCTGCATACGCACGGCGGCATGGTCGATCGCAGCCGCGCTGTCCAGTTCCTTGCGCTCGACCGGTCGTTCCCCCGCTCAGTGCTGCACTCGCTGACCACCGCAGAACAATGCCTGTCCTCACTGAATCCACAACTCGCACGCAACCAGGCAGCCGACCCGGCGCGTCGCGTCGTCGGCCAGGCCAGAACCGCGCTGGAGTATGTCGACGTGACCGAACTCGTCCGCGATCTCAGCGTGCACCTCGTTCCGGTGCAAGAGGCGTGCGCGAGTGCGAGCCAGGCGGTATCCCGCCGCTACTTCACGTACGCAACTCCACTCGCCTGGGCTCAGGAGCTGGTGTGAGATGAGCTGGCGACTGAAGATCGTGCACACCACGCGCTTCGCTTACGACAGCGTGGCCCACGCGTCGTACAACGAGGCTCGGCTGACCCCACCGACATTGCTCACGCAGACGACGCTCGAATCACGTGTCGAGATCGAACCGGCAGCACCGTTGTATCGCTATCACGACTACTGGGGAACGCACGTGTCGGCCTTCGACCTCGACGACGAGCACTCCGAGCTCGTGGTCACCGCCACCAGCACCGTCGAGACGACGAAACACGCGCCGCGCCCCGAGCCGTCGATCACGTGGCTCGCACTGCAGCACCCCACGACGACCGACCGGTTCGCTGAGTACCTCGCACAGACCACTCGCACCGCCGTCGACGACGAGCTCGTCGCCGAAGTGCGCGAGCAGGTGCACGACCTGTCACCGAACGAGACCGCCTTACGCATCTC
>DASRZB010000011.1:0-3185 GCA_035653855.1 Acidothermaceae bacterium
ATCCATTCGACGACGGCAACGGCCGGATCTCGCGCGTCATGATGAACGCCGAATTGGTGAGCGGTGGGCAGTCACGAATCATCGTCCCGACGGTGTTCCGCGACGACTACGTCGGCGCACTGCGCAGACTGACCCGGGACGCTGATGCAACTGTCCTAATCAAGGCTCTGCGCTATGTGCACGACTACACGTCGCGGATTGACTTCTCCACGCTCGACGGCGCCACAGCGGCGTTGCGCGAGACCAATGCCTTCAACGAACCTGAAAGCGACCAGCGCCTCCAACACCCGAGCAGCTAGCCGGGCGGTAGCTCAGTACCCACGCCGCCGGCGCGACGCCATAACGACGACGAATACGCCGAGGCCCAGCGCCACCGCTCCTACGAGCGCCAATGCGGAGACGGGTGCGCCGGTGGAAGGCAACGTCGGCCCGGACGCCGTCGGCGCGGTGGTCGGCGTCCGCGTTGTCGTCGTTCCGGGGGTAGCGGTTGCCGCTGTCGTAGCGGTACTAGTGGCGGACACGCTCGCGGTCGGCGACGCGGTGCCGGTCGGCGTCACTGCTGCACAGACTGGAGCAGTGACTGCGTTGGAGTCCAAGGTCACCGCGCCGTTGCGGGCCAACAGCCGACCCGAGATTGACGCACCGGTCGTTGCGCTCACAGAGGTCAACGCGAGCACAGTACCGACGAACGTTGAGTTCGTCCCCAGCGTCGCGGAGCTACCCACCTGCCAGAACACGTTGCACGCGGTGGCACCCCCAGTCAGCGCCACCCTGCTACCGGAACCAGTGATGAGCGTGCTGGCGCCCTGGAACACGAACACCGCGCTTGGATTGCCCTGAGCATTCAGCGTCAGCGTTCCGTTCAACGCCAAAGCGCCGCCGGTATAGACACCCGGTATCAGGGTCTGTCCGCCGAGATCCGCCGACACCGTGCCGGACGACGATCGGCCCGCGGCGTCGATGTAGGCAGTGGTCACGGCAGCCTGCGCTTGGCCGGCGAGCGCATCGGCGGCGTGGATGGACCCGTTACTAACGGCCCCTGGCGGGAACCCCGTCACCGCGCTGCCCGGGCTCACCCCAAGATCGCCGCCGATCGTTGACGGCCCGGTGTTCGTCACGGTGGTGCCGGCGAGCACGGCGAAACTCGCGGCCACCCCGAGACCGACGGGAGCCTGCGCAGCTAGCGCCGGGCCTCCTGTCGCCACGGAGGCAGCGGCCATGCTTGACGCAACGAACGTGGCACCCATAAAGCGGACAAATCGACGAGGCATGGTTTGGATGTGCCCGCGCGTGCGGTGATCTAACGCTCCTATGCGTGCGGGTTTGCGATCCGTGCTGGACGGGGCGGTGCGGTTGGACGCCGATGGGCTGGGCATGACAGTCACCGCGGGACAACTCCCTTGAACCTCTCGCACCCGTGCAAGGTGAGAGGACCGAAGTTGTCTACCGATCTGGTTTCCGTCGCTGAATCAGTGATCGCGCAGGAGCGCGCGCGTGCCTTCTTCGTGGTCACTGGCATCTTCGGGTCGGCCGCGTTGGCGGCCAGTCTCATGCTGCACACGACCCCGGGTTCGACGCTGTCAGTAGCGCTCCTCGCGCTCACCGCAATCGGCGGCGTCGTTGCGCGGAGATTTCACCGCGTCTAGTTGCGACGTCGCACGCGCACGTTCCGGCCGGCAAGACCGATCCAGGCGAGCATCACCGCACTCACCGCTGCGGCGGCCACGAAGACGACCAAGGCGATCGTCCGCGACACCGATGATCCCCCGTTATGGCTGCTGGCGAGCAGTGCAGACCCGACGATGAGCGCCGCCAGGATCAATCCAGCGGCCGCGACGTTCGCGAGACGGTGCACCCCTTTAAGGAACTGGGTTTCGTCGAAGGCCTGAACCTTCAGTTCGAAATGGCCGTTGCCGACGGCGTCCATGGCTCGGTTCAGCCGACCGGGTAGCTCCTCGACGAACTCCTTGGCCTCCATCATCGAGCCGAGCGCGCCGCCGATGCCCTGCGTTTGCGAGTGCATCAGCTCCGGTACGTGGCGGCGCATCGCGGCGAGGGTGTCGAAGTCGGGATCAAGCGCGGTCACGACCATGTCGAGGTTGAGCAACGTCTTCCCGAGCAGCGCCAACTCCGGCGCGGGCCGCAGTCCGGCATCTGCGGACCGGCGGGACAGCTCCATCAACGTCCTGCCGACATCGAGATCGTGCAGTGCCGACTCGGTGAACGTCGCCACCAAGTCGGCGACCGCTGCTGTGAGCTGCACGTCGTCGTAGTCATCCTGTGGAGTGCCGAGGCTCTTCGCGGCGCGCACCACGTCGTCCAGCCGATCGGCGAGCACCGCCGCCAACAGCTTCGCGATCAGCCGGCGGACCTCTGGTCGGATCCGTCCGACCATGCCGAGGTCGAGCAACGCCAGACGTTGGTCGGGGGTGAGCAGAATGTTGCCTGGATGCGGATCCGCGTGAAACAGCCCGGCACCAAGGATTTGCTGCAGGTAGCCACCAAACAGCTCATCAGCCAACGGAGCCAGGTCCAAATCGACGCGAGCAAGCGGGCCGATGTCAGTGATCCGGCGCCCGTCGATGAAGTCCATCGTCAACACCCGGCTAGTGGTCAGGTTGTCGACGGGCGCGGGCACCACGAGCGTCGGACGATCCCGTAACACCTCCCGCAAGGCCGTGAGATTCGCGGCTTCGCGCCGGTAGTCGAGTTCAGCTACCAGCGTGCGGCGGAACTGCTCGAATGCCTCTCCGACTGCGTACCGCTTGGCTTGCTTGTTGTGCGCGTCGAAGAACTCGGCCAACTCACCGAGGATTTCCAAGTCGCTGGCCATCTGCTCGCGGATACCCGGGCGTTGCACTTTGACGGCGACTTGTTGCCCGCCGCGCAGTTGTGCGCGATGCACCTGACCAAGCGACGCGGCCGCCAGCGGCACGTTGTCGAAGTCTTCGAAGAGTCGCGACATCCGAGCACCGAGTTCGGTCTGCACGACCTGCTCGACCTCGGCGAACGAGAAGGGCTCGCAGTTGTCTTGCAATCGAGTCAACGCGGTCACATACGCCTGGGGTAAGAGATCTGCGCGAGTCGACAGCAACTGACCGAGTTTGACGAAGGTGGGTCCGAGCCGTTCGAGATCGGAAGCCAGCCCTTCCGCACGCTCGTTCATCGAATCCGATGCGTTATCC
>DASRZB010000012.1:0-5202 GCA_035653855.1 Acidothermaceae bacterium
AGTCCGCTGCTAGGTATCGGCGCGAGGTTCGGCTACCGCTTCAGCTTCGTCGCGGCGATCGGACTTGTCGCTGGTGGGCTTGTCCTGCTCATCGCTGGTCGGCCGTCACAGCGTCTGTGATTCGGTCGTCGAACGTTTCCGTCGCTTCCCCTCGTGCATGGCTTGCACGCGCGCGATCGTGGCACCTATTTCGCCGCTGATCGCTACTGTCTGCGGCATTTACGCGGACGATCCCTTTCGGGTATGTATGAACCCGACGAAGATCATGACGAGGAGGTCAGCGACGATGCGAGCCACGGCCGCCACACGCAACCCGATGGCAATGGCAAGAAGGCTTCTCGACCTCGGCGTCGTGAGCGTCGTCGCTGCGTGCCTCGTGGGGGTCTTTGTCGCCGGACCGGCCGTGGCCGCGCCAGCTGGCGGCCCGGTTCCGTCCGGCTTCGAGCCCGCGTCGGTCAGCTTCATCTCCGCCGACGACGGATGGGTTCTGGGTTCTGCGCCCTGCTCCAATCCCGTGTGCACGTCGATAGTCCAGACAACGGACGGCGGCCACACGTGGTCCGGAATTCCCGCGCCCACCGAGAAGCTCTCGACTGATGGCCGGGACGGATTGGGCGGGCTGCGGTTCGCTGACGCGAACGACGGCTACGCCTTCGGCGACGCGCTGTGGGTCACCCATGACGGTGGCGCGACCTGGCAGCAATCGGCGCTTCCCGGCACCGGGTCGCGCTTCGCCGTGCAGCTGGCTGCCTACAACGGCTTCGTGTATGTGCTGATCGCACCGACATCTCAGCCCGCGACCGCTGGGCAGCTCTATCGGTCACCTGTCGGCAGTGAGACCTGGACCTCGGTGCTGACCGTAACGACGCCGGCCCCAGCGAATCTCGGCCTCGATGCGCAGGGGGACGACGTGTGGGTGCTGGCCCCCGGTTCGTCAACCACGCTGTACCACAGCCCGGACGACGGCGCGACGTGGAGCCATTCGACCGCACCTTGCAACGGCGATTTCGCGGTCGGCCCGTCTGCGTCGTACACCGCGCTTGGGTGCTCGAGCGACCCCGGCGCGGGCAGCGCGACCAAGACCGTCTCGATCTCGACGGACGGTGGACAGACGTTCACGCAGACAACGGCGAGTCCGCCTCATGGTGGTGTCTCGCTTGCGTTGGCCGTTGCTCAGCAAGGCAGCCTTGTGGTGGCTTCGGCGTCCGGCGCTTCGTTCTTGTACGCCACCTTCGACGGCGGCAACAGCTGGCAGACGGTACTGAACTCCACCACGGGCGGTCAGGCTTGGCATGACCTCGGATTCACGACAGCGCAACAAGGCGTCGCGATTGAGGGTGACCCGGCGACGCCGCCTTCGCAGCTGTGGATGACGCGCGATGGCGGGCACTTTTGGCAGCCGATCACCTTCGCGAGCGGTCCCGCCGTCCGGATGGCTGGCGCTGACCGCTACGGCACGGCCGTTGCGACTTCGCAAGCCGAGTTCCCCTCGGGCGGCGCGGGCGCAGTGGTGCTGGCGCGCGGTGACGAATACGCCGATGCTCTGGTGGGTGCTCCGCTCGCGGCGGCGAAGAATGCACCGCTGTTACTGACGACGGGCACGCAGCTGCCTGACGTCACGAAGGCCGAACTTCAGCGCGTGCTCGCGACCGGCAACACGGTCTACGTGCTGGGTGGGGTTTCGGCCGTTCCTGCAAGTGTGGCGACGCAGCTCACCGGGCTCGGCTATACCGTCGTCCGGTATGGCGGCACGACCCGGTACGCCACAGCGGTCGCCGTTGCTGACGCACTCGGTGATCCGAGCACAGTGCTGCTCGCCACCGGGGAGAACTTCCCCGACGCGCTGGCCGCCGGGCCAGCCGCTGCGAAGGCTGGCGGCGTCGTGTTGCTCACCGCGGGCTCCGCGCTGGCCGCAGAGACGAGCGGCTACCTCAACGTCCACGCCGCCACGGTTTACGCCGTTGGGGGACCGGCCGCGGCCGCTGATCCGGCCGCGGTTGCGCTCGTTGGGTCAGACCGCTACGCAACCGCAGCCAGCGTCGCGACGACGTTCTTCAGCTCGCCGACGACCGTCGGTGTCGCCACCGGCGAGAACTTCCCCGATGCGCTGTCGGGTGGCGCGTTCCTCGCGCACCTCGGCGCGCCGCTCGTACTCGCCGACACTAATGCGGTGCCGGCAAAGACGGCGAGCTACCTGCAATCGGCGAACGGAACCCTCACGGCCGCCGATCTCTTCGGTGGTTCCGCGGTGCTGAGCGCAAGCGTGCAAACCACTATCGGCTCAGCAATCAGCTGACCGCCGGCCGACCGAGCGTTGGTCCTGAACGGTCGCAAGAACGACCGCTGAGGACCCGAACTCCGACGACTGGCGGGCCGCGCGCCGGCCCCGCACTAATGGCGCCGCTGTAACGGCCGAGCTTCGGACCTGGCAGGGTGGGGTGCATGGCGGCCAAGCGCGCGTTGGTGTTCGTGGCGGTAGCAGCGCTAGCCGCCGCTGCAGTCGCCCTTCCGTTCACTGCCTCGGCCGATTCGGCGCTGCCCGCCTATAACGTGACGCAGCCCATCGGCGTCCCGAATGCCTATGCCGTGGCCGTCGACCCAGGATCTCATCGGGTGTACGTCGCGGGCTCACCGAGCCAATCCGTTACCGTGCTCGACGGACTAACCGGGTCGGTGATCGCGACCATCGCCGTGCCGTACTCGCCGAGCTCACTGGCCGTGGATCCGGCCGCGCACCGGCTCTTCATCCTTGGCGGGGTTCGCAGCCCGTCAAAGGAAACCAACTCGATGTTGATCGTCGACACCACGACGAACGCGATCATCACCACCGTTCCTGGGCCGACGTTCCTGTTCAGCGTTGGCGCGTTAGGGGTCGATACGTTCAATCACCGCGTTTTTGCGGGCCAAATGGTGACCGATGAACTGGGCAGGCTTATTACCCCTGTGGGCCCAACATCGACAGTCGGCACATTTGCGATCGACTCATCCGCTCAACGCCTTTACGTTACGGATATACGTTCGGACACGGTGAAGGTCTATGACAGCACGACCTTCCGGTCCATTGCGACGGTGACGGTCAGTGCATCGCCGACCGCGATCGCCGTCGACACTGCGACCCACTCAGTCTACGTGTCTGATTCCGCCAACGCCCTCGTCTCGGTCATCGACGGGACGACGGACAAGGTGATCGCGACGATTCCAGTCCCCGGCTCACCGACTGGCCTAGCGGTCGATTCCGGTGCTGGCCTCGTGTACGTGACCAACGTGGTGAACGGCGTTTTCGAAGTCGGCCCGTTGCCGCAGGGCACTGTGACAGTGATCGACGCGGCGCACAACACCGTCGTCGGCTCGGCGACCGTCTCGGGCGCGGGTGGCAGCGCAGGGGACATCGCCGTCGACTCGAGCACCCACGCCGTCTGGCTCGCCGCCCAACAGATGTCCAAGGTCGACCCAGTCGTTTCTCGCCGTTCCGGGGCTGATCGATTCGGCACAGCGACCGCTATTTCGGGTGCTGCTTACGACACACAAGGGGCGGACGCCGTGGTGCTCGCGCGGTCGGACACCTATCCCGATGCGTTGGTTGGCGCTCCCTTCGCGGCGTCGAAGAATGCGCCGTTGCTTTACACCTCGGGTGCTGCGCTGCCCGCATCGACGCTGGCTGAGGTCACTCGCGTCTTGGCGCCAGGCAAGACGGTGTACTTGCTCGGCGGCGCGAGTGCGATTCCGGCCAGCGTTGCCACGCAGCTGACGGGCCTGGGTTATGTGGTGAGTCGCATCAGTGGCGCTGACCGGTACGCCACCGCGGTTGCGGTCGCTGATGCGATGGGTGACCCGAGCACTGTGTTTCTCGCGACGGCCGCGAACTACGCCGACGCGCTCGCTGCCGGCCCGGCCGCGGCGCACGCGACCGGCGCGATCCTACTCACTGCCGGCGCGACGATGCCGCCTGCGACGACTGCCTACCTGGCAGCGCATCCCGGTACCACGTACGCAGTCGGCGGTCCGGCCGCGACGGCCGACCCCTCGGCGTCCGCCATTTCTGGAACTGACCGTTATGCCGCCGCGGCTCTCGTTGCGCAACGGTTCTTTGCGACGCCCACGACGGTGGGCCTGGCGAGCGGCGTGACGTTCGCCGATGCGCTGCCGGCGGCCGCCTACTTGGCCCGCGTCGGCGGACCGTTGCTGCTTACCGATCCCAATGCGTTGCCGCCAAGTGCGTCGGCGTACCTGAGTGCTGCGGAGTCCGGTGTTACTCGCGCCCTGATGTTCGGTGGGGTAAGTGCCGTGTCGATCGCGGCACAGACTGAATTCAGCGCGGCACTCGGCCGCTAACAGGCGTGTGGCGGACCTTGGTCCCGTCGATCCAGGACGTCCGAATCCTCTGATCCTGTTCCGCATCCGTCGATACCGCATGTATGGACGTGCCCCGGACTGCTGGCACTACCCGGCTCCGTGCTCTGGTGCGCGCTCTGGTGCGCCATCGAACTGGTCGGGTCCGCAGCCTGCGCTCGCGATGGCGTCGGGCGTTCGCGCTATTGGCGGCGGTCGTGATGCTCAGCGGAACGGCCAGCGTCGTCGCCATTCAACTCATCGTCGACAGCTTCCGCGGCTCGGCGGTGGCGATCGAGCAGGAAACGACCTCGAGCGCTGACTTGCGTAACGAAATCGTCGCAGGCGTCATTACCTTTTCGAGTCCGATCACCGCGACACAGCAGGCTCAGGAACAAGCGGCCGTCGCAGCGATCGATGCCGACTACGCAGCCGATCTTCTGAAGATGAAGTCGGCAGCTGCCCGAAGTTTGCTGGCCGCATCGCTGGTCAAATGGAATGCGCTTATCGCCGCCGGTGGCACCGCTGGACATCCGACCGACTTGACCACTCGTGGCGACGCCGTGGCGGCGCAGGCGCCGGCAGTGTTGAGCCTGCTGGATCAGGCCGGTTCGGCGAATCGCGCCGCTATCCGGGTGAACCTTGCCCAAGCGTCGCGACTCGATCGCGAGGGCTCGGTGGTGCTGATCATCCTTGAGTTCCTGGCGATCGGCCTCGCATTGCGACTGGCTCACCAGTTGTCGAATGAGGTTCTGCGACCCGTCGGTATCTTGCGCGACTCAGCGAATCGTTTGGCACGTGGAGACGTCGACCACCGCGTCGTCGTGGACCACGCCGACGAGCTCGGCGAACTCGCGTCGAGCTTTAACGCGA
>DASRZB010000013.1:0-2626 GCA_035653855.1 Acidothermaceae bacterium
CGCTCGGTGGCCCGCGCCCGCCCCAGCCGGTGCTTTTACCGCCCTCCTGGGGAGGTAAACGCACACGCTGTTAGTTGTCGCGAGGGGTTACCGCCGCCAGCCGCCGCCCACTCGGACCGTAGGTCCCCAGCGGTCGCAAGAACGCCCGCCCAGAACCAGCACTCGGGCGCGCCCGGCCGCGCGGTCGCCCGCCCACCCGGCGCCCTAACCCCGTCCCCAATCCTCGTGGGAATAGCCGAGGAAGAAGTCTAGACGGCGAAGTAACGCGGAGTCATGCGTTCATCTGTTCGCGGATCGCATTCGCGTGCGCGACGCCCGGGATGCTCATAACTGGGCGACCATCGGCTTCCCACTCTGCTCGGTAGTCGGCGAAAGAGATCGGCTCGCAGGTCCCAGGGTTGTCGTCGTTGCCGAATTCGAATCCGCACAACGGGCACACCTCATACGACGGCTTACCGAGCCAGTCTTCGTACGGTGGCGTGATGGGCAGGCCACCGGGCGGCGGCCAGATGTCGTACGGCTTCACCTCGAGACCGATGAAGTTGCATACGGGGCACTCAAACATGTCGCCGCGTCCTTTGCCCAGTCAGAACCGTAACCAGATCAAACGATCCATCTTCTCTTGGCGAGATCCTGATGCCCAGTCTAAAGCTCCCAGACGCGTCTGCCTTGCCGAACGTGCCCATGATGTCTTGAAGTCCACTATCCAACGTCTTGGTAACTGGCCTACTCGCGAGCTCCCGCAGATGGTTGAGCCACGTCTCCACGCTTCCTGCGGGATCGATGCGCGACAATGCGAACGGCCCCCCGCCGAGGAAGTGTTTGTCGACGTGGATGGCTGTCATTCCCCATCGTGGGTTAGCACCTTGTGGGACACAGTTAATGACCCTCAGGTCGCCGGTGGCGCTAGGTGGGTGTCCCAGTGTGGTCAAACTGCGAAGCCTCGCGGCGTCGCCGTTGCTGGCGTGGACTACTGCTGTTGGTTTGAGCAGTCGACTTTCGCGGATCAATGGGCCGGCTTTGGTGACGAGCTTGCCTAGGCCGGCGGGCGCAAAGCTCAGTGCGTCGACGCCCACCGACGTCCACGAAGCCTTGCCGGTTGCAGCCAGAGCGGAGTCCGCCATTCCTGCCGCGACTGCGCTGACGAGCGACACCGTTTCCAATGCCGCGGCAGCGGCTTCCAATGGTGGAAACGCAACGCCTGCGACCACGAGAATCAGCGCAGCAGCGCCAGCCAATGCAGAAACGATCGTTCCGACCTTCGACACTTCGCGCAGCGTCGCGGTCCAATGCGTCGACGCCCAATGACCGACGGAGTGCGTGACGTGGTGGAACCACGACTGGTTGTGGATGCCGGCGTGTGATGCCTGCTGTAACGCGGCCGCCGCAATCCTCGCGGCGTTCCGTTGTTGCTCGTGCGCATCGTCGTTCGATGCGACGGCTCTCTTGAACTGCGCGGCAGCCTCATCCATCGCCGCCTCATACCGCGGTGCAAGCGCCGACGGCGGAGGTAGTCCTGCGGCGTGCGCGATGGCAAAGGCCGACGTATCACGCGCCGCAGCGGCAGCGTGCGCGGACACCGCAGCTGCCAGCTCGGCACTCGCGCGATCGGCTGCAGCGATTGCAGAAGTCGATTGGTCCTGCGCGTCAGCGAGCGTGCGTGCGTACGATCCGAGCGCACGACCCGCCGCTGTGTACGACACAGTCGCCTTGTCCAGACTCGGTGGCAGCGAGGCGGTACGGACGTGAGCGGAAACAGCTGCTGCACCGGTCCACGAGTCGTCGCCGGCTGCAAGTGTCCGCAATCGGTTGGCGATACTCGCAACATCCAACGCGATCGACTCAAGTGTGCGACCGGCCGCTGAGACAGCCATCGGATCGCCAACCACAGGGTCGAGAACGTCAACAGGCACAGCGAGAAGTTAGCCGTTTCCACAACGTCGCAACGCGAGCAATGACGCTGGCTGTGGATAACTCATTCGTAGTGCAGTACAAGACCTTCGGCCATGTTGTCGAACAGCTCCGTTACGACGCTCGCGTACGGGGGGCAAGGGCAACTGAACGTAAGTACCGCGTCGGCAATCCCGCCGACCAGTGGCACGAAGTACTGCACGATGATCGCGCTGTGCTGGATGTGCAGTCGCACCGCAGGGCCGGCGTATGGAAGCGGGACAACGCTGATATTCCCTCCGGCCCATCCAGGGTCTTTGTTGAACGCTGCAGCGATGCCGGCGCATCGCTCGCTCGCGCGCAGGATGGGTGACCCCGGAGGTTGCGTGAGCGTGGAGCGACAGACTTGCATAAGCACCGTTGCGACGAACACACCGCCCGTTGCGTCCTCGATGACACGCGACGCGCAGTAGAAGGCGCCGGACTCGATCGCCTGCTTACTCGTGCGATCGAGCATCCGAATGAGCCCGACGGCGTCGGGTGCCAGGCTTCGTGAGCGAACAACCGCCTGTCGCACCGCTCGGCGAACCGAGGTGTGCCGGGTGGCCGGATCGAGATCGAGCTCGATCCAATCGCCTGGCGTGACGATGCTCGCGCGCGCCAGTGGCCTCGTCGCCGTAGGCGCGAGAGGCGACGACGACGCACGCCGGTCGTCGTCCGGGCTGATCGTCACGAT
>DASRZB010000014.1:0-10581 GCA_035653855.1 Acidothermaceae bacterium
GGCTATTCGCGGATTTCGCAGATGACGGCGCCGCCGGCCACCGTCTGACCCGGTTCGGCGGCCAACTCGGCGATCGTGCCGGCGCGGTGTGCCGTTAACGGCTGCTCCATCTTCATCGCCTCGAGCACGACGATCAGATCGCCGACCTCGACAGCGTCGCCGTTGCTGACCGCGACCTTCACGATGGTGCCCTGCATCGGTGCAGTGAGTTCGTCGCTGCTGTGTGCGCTCGCCGCGTGCGATGTCGCGCCACGCCGTCGACGAACCTGCGAGCCCGCGCTGCGTTGCAACTCCGCAGGCAACACGACCTCGAGCCGCTTGCCGCCGACTTCGACAGTGATGGATTCGCGCGCAGGTGCATTGTCGGAGCCGTCAGTGGCAGAAACGTACGGCGCAATCGTGTTGACGAACTCGGTCTCGATCCAGCGGGTGTGCACCGTGAACGGCGTCTGCGGGTCTAACGGAGCGAACGCCGGATCGTCGACCACCGCGCGATGAAACGGAAGTGCAGTTGGCATGCCGTCGATCTCAAACTCGGCGAGCGCGCGACGGGCTCGGGCGAGTGCCTCCGTGCGAGATGCGCCGGTCACGATCAGCTTCGCGAGCAACGAGTCGAAGGCCTGCGGCACCACCGCGCCCGCCGCGACGCCGGAGTCGAGCCGCACCCCTGGCCCACTCGGTGGGCGCCACACAGTCACCCGGCCAGGGGCGGGAAAGAATCCCCGCCCCGGGTCCTCGCCGTTGATCCGGAATTCGATCGAGTGACCGCGCAGCGGCGGATCGTCGTACCCCAGCGCCTCGCCGTCCGCGATTCTGAACTGCTCGCGGATCAAGTCGATCCCGGACACTTCCTCGGAAACTGGGTGCTCGACCTGAATCCGAGTGTTCACCTCGAGGAACGAGATCGTGCCGTCCATCCCGAGCAAGAACTCACATGTACCCGCGCCGACGTAGTCCGCCGCTAGCAAGATGTCCTTCGACGACGAGTACAACGTGGCGACCGTCGCGTCCGACAGAAACGGCGCAGGAGCTTCCTCAACCAGCTTCTGATGACGCCGTTGCAACGAGCAGTCACGCGTCGATATCACGACGACGTCCCCGTGAACGTCGGCAAGGCATTGCGTCTCGACGTGCCGTGGTCGATCGAGGTAGCGCTCGACGAAACACTCGCCACGGCCGAACGCGGTCACTGCTTCGCGCACGGCAGATGCGAATAGTTCAGGTATCTCCTCCAAGGTGCGTGCGACCTTCATGCCCCGACCACCGCCTCCGAACGCCGCCTTGATGGCGATCGGCAGCCCGTACGCGCGCGCGAACTCGAGGACCTCGTCGGCATCTGCCACCGGATTTGCGGTCCCCGGCACCAGCGGCGCGCCGACGCTGTCAGCGATGTGGCGGGCCCGAACCTTGTCGCCCAACGCGTCGATCGCATCGGCCGGGGGGCCGACCCAGATCAACCCCGCGTCGACAACTGCCCGCGCGAACATGGCGTTCTCCGCGAGGAACCCATACCCGGGGTGCACGGCATCTGCCCCCGAACGTGCGGCCACCGCAAGGATCTTCTCGATCGACAGGTAGCTTTGCGCCGGCGTCGAGCCGCCGAGCGCGTAGGCCTCGTCAGCCGCGCCGGCATGAAGCGAGTCGAGATCAGGATCGGCGTAGACCGCGACGCTCGCCAACCCGGCGTCCCGGCATGCCCTCGCGATGCGAACGGCGATCTCGCCCCTGTTGGCGATAAGAACCTTGCGCACCTGGCCTCCCTAGCTTGCCGGGGAGTCTACGGACCTCAGTTCAGGTCGCCCGCGGCCGATAGGGCGCCGTGCGAACAGAGTGGATCGAGGCTGCTCGCCCGCGAGTGCTGACAGACGCGGCCCGTTCGGCTGCCCTGCTCCTGTTCATCAAGGGCGCAGGTCGCGTACCGGGTCGCCGCTGCCGCCTGAGCGGTTCTCCGACGCCGGCAGATCGCCTCAATTCGCGCTCAGAAGGCGGTCCGGACGGCCGATAGGGCTGCATGGATACCCCGCCAACGATCGGCGTGCTGTCGCCGTTCGTGAGCGGCTTCTACTTCGGTGGCATCATCAGGGGTGTCGCTAACGCGGCTGCCGAGGCTGGGGCGCGGCTCGTCGCTATCCAGACCTCTGACCCGGGCGTCGTGTACTCGGAGCGTCCTGACATCGCGCCACATCCGCACGCCGCTGCCTGGGGTCACGTCGCGGGCTGCATCGTCGTGACCGACGCTGCGACGCCCACCTACCTCGACGCGATTCGCCAGTCCGGCAAGCCGCTCGTGCTGATCAGCAAGCAGCTGGACGGCGTGGTGTGCCCCACCGTGCAACCCGACAACAAGCAGGGCGTGCGAGAGGCGGTGCGGCACCTGATCGCGCACGGCCACCGAAAGATCGCCTTCGTGGGCATGATGCATCAGGACGACATTCAGGAACGGCACGCCGCCTATGTCGAGACGCTGATCGAGGCCGGCATCGAACCTGACCCGACCTTGGTCTTCTCGACCGCCAACAACGAAGAGGAATACGGCGTGCAGGCCGGCCAGGCCATGCTCGCTGACGGACTGCGGTCAACTGCCGTGATGGTCGCCACTGACGTGAACGCGATGGGCGTCATGTCAGCGCTGACCGCGGCTGGTCTCGAACTGCCCCGCGACCAAGCCGTCATCGGGTTCGACGACGTCGATGCGGCGACCTTCGTGAAGCCTGCGCTGTCGAGCATCCGCCAGGACTTCGGCGCACTCGGTCGGCTGGCGGCGCAGCTGCTCCTCGACAAACTGGCCGGAATCGACGTTCCCGACGGGCGGCACCAGGCACCGACCTTGTTTGTCATCCGCGAATCCTGTGGCTGCACGAGCGACATCGGCGATGCCGCGTCGCGCGATCACCTAAGAAGGACTCCCGCGGCTCGCCGTCGCTGGTTGGAGGATCAGCTCGACCGCACGCTCACCGCTGACACCGGGGCGTCGAGTCGGCCGGCGACGGTCGCGGCCGCCGCGTCGTCGATCATCGAGCTGTTCGAAGGTGCGTTGAAGGGCGATGCGGTCCCGCCGGACACGAAGCTTCGCCTTGACCTCGAAGCGATGTATCAGCGCAGCCCTCGCAACCAGACGATCCGCGGCATCATGGCGGCGACGCGCGACTGTGGCGCCGACCTCGTGGCGGCGCAGGCGGACGACGGCGGTGACGGCGCTCGGCGGGTCGCCGACCAGATCGTGCGCGTGATGTTGATGCTGTCGGCGATCCACTCGCAGGATCAGTACAACGAGAGCGCGTATTTCCAGAACGCGTTGGGCACGCAGTACGCGGTCGCGATGGACCTGCTGCGCAGCCACGAAGAGGACCCGCGCTCACTGCAGTGGCTTGAGCGCACGTCGGTTCGGGCCGGTTGCCTCGGCTTGTGGTCGGAGGGGCCGGGCGAGTTGGTTGCTGGCGCGGATCCGACGCTTGCCGTCGTCGGAGCCTTCGACCGTGACACCACCTCCGGCCGCCGGCCACCCGGCCTAGATGAGACCGTCGCGGCCACCGTCTTCCCGCCGATGCAGCTGCTCGAGCTCGCCGACGAGGCGCTCGACGACGTCGTGTTCGTGTTGCCGGTGAAGATTCGATCGAGCGACTGGGGCTTGCTCAGCGTCGTCGGCCAAATCGACAGCAAGGTGGCGTCGGGTCGCGAGACGTTGAACCAGTGGGCAGCGTTGCTGACCGTCGCCCTCGACCACCAGGCGAACCTGGCGTCGCTCGAAGAGCAGCGCGAGAAGGTCGAGCGGTCGTTTGAACGCGAGCGCGGTCTCGTCGAGGAGATCCGACTCAGCGAGGAGCGCTACGCGCTCGCGGCCCAGGCGGCGAGCGGCGGCTTGTGGGACTGGGACCTTGTCAAGGACGAGGTCTTCTATTCCGCCCGCTGGATGGAACTCGTTGACTGCCCAGCTGATGCGGTCGGCAATACAAGCAACGACTGGTTCGGCCGCGTTCACGAGGACGACTTGCAGGCACTGCTCGCAGCAATTGAGCAGCACGTCGAGGGACGTTCGAGCGGTGTCGAGCTCGAGCACCGCATCCGGCGCGGCGACGGCAGCTATCTCTGGGTTCTGTGCCGTGCGCTGGTCATCCGCGGTGCGGACGGCGTGCCCACCCGGATGGTGGGTTCGCTGACCGACGTCCACGAACGCAAGGAGCTGGAAGGCCAGCTCCGGCATGCCGCGCTCTACGATCCGTTGACCGGACTGCCCAACCGCACCCTCTTCCTCGACCGGCTGCGGGTCACGATGGCCCGCGCGAACCGGCACGCCGACCAGCACTTCGCCGTGCTGTTCCTCGACCTCGACGGCTTCAAGCTGGTCAACGACAGCCTTGGCCACCTACTCGGTGACGCGTTGCTGTCCAGTGTTGCCGAGCGGATCTCTTCGGACCTGCGACCGTCTGACACGGCGTCGCGCTTCGGTGGTGACGAATTCGCGATTCTGCTCGACGACCTGACCGCGCCACACAATCCGGTGGCCGTGGCCGAGCGGCTGCAGGAACGCCTGGCCCGACCGTTTCACGTCGGCGGCCACGAGATCTTCGTGACGGCGAGCATTGGCATCGCGTCGAGTTCGACCGGCTACCAGTCGGCTGAAGACGTGCTGCGCGACGCTGACACGGCGATGTACCAAGCGAAGGCCGACGAGAAGGGTACGCACGCGACTTTCGACGCGGGCATGCACACCCATGCCGTCAGCCGGTTGCGCGTCGAGGCCGAACTTCGGCAGGCGATCGACGGCGGCCAGCTGCGCCTGTACTACCAGCCGATCGTGGCGATCCGTACCGGCCGTACTCTCGCGTTCGAGGCACTCGTTCGGTGGGAGCACCCGACTCGTGGGCTGCTGGCGCCTGCGGAGTTCTTGCCGGTTGCGGAAGAGACGGGACTCATCGTGCCGATGGGTCGCTGGATTCTGCGCGAGACGTGCCGGCAGATTGCCGCGTGGAAACTTGCCGGCGCGCCCGATGACCTGCGCGTCAGCGTCAACGTGTCGAACAGGCAGTTCTGGCACGGCGGCCTGCTGCAGGATCTCCAGGGCTACCTGCGCGAAGCGAATCTCGAGCCGCGCAACATCGTGCTCGAGATCACCGAGACCGTCGTCATGTACAACGCCGACCTGGCCGAGCGGATGCTGCTTGAGCTGCACGAGAACGGCTTCGCGCTGCACATCGACGACTTCGGCACGGGGTACTCGTCGCTGCAGGCGTTGCACCGTTTCCCGATAGAGGCGCTGAAGGTCGACCGGTCCTTCGTCTGGGGACTCGGCACCGACCCGCGCAGCACCGAGTTGGTGCGGACCATCGCGATGATGGCGCGCAACCTCGGCGTCGACGTGATTGCGGAAGGCATCGAGACCAGCGACCAGCGCCGCCGGGTCGAACGGCTCGGGTGTGCCTACGGCCAGGGCTACCTGTTCTCCCGGCCGGTGCCAGGCGACATCGCCGGCGGATTCGTGTGCGGCGAGCAGCAAGACGCCGTCATCTCCATCGCCTGAACACTCGCTGTCCCGAGTAGGTGGAGCCCCCAGGCGCGTTAGCTATGCTCCGCGCATGGCTGAGTTCGACCTGCCGCTGGACCAACTGCGCACCTACCGGCCCACCCTTGCCGAGCCGCCGGACTTCGATCGCTTCTGGGCAGACACGTTGGCCGCATCGCCGCCCGGCGCGGCGACCTTCGAGCCGTTCGACGCCGGATTGCGCGCGATCGAATCGTTCGACGTGACGTTCCCCGGGTTCGGTGGCCAGCCGGTGCGCGGCTGGCTGCACGTACCCGTTGTTCGCGACGCGCTGCTGCCGTGCGTTGTCGAGTACATCGGCTACGGCGGCGGGCGTGGTCTGGCGCACGAGCGCACGCTGTGGGCAGTTGCCGGCTACGCGCATTTCGTGATGGACACCCGCGGTCAGGGCAGTAGCTGGTCGGTCGGAGACACTCCTGACCCGGACGGCGGTTTGCCGGCCGAACCAGGATTCATGACCCGCGGCGTCGGTTCGGCCGAGACGTACTACTACCGGCGAGTGTTCGTCGACGCCGTCCGGGCCGTCGACGCCGCCCGCTCCCATCCCCTGATTGACCCGGCCCGGGTTGCGGTCGCCGGGGGTAGTCAGGGCGGTGGCATCACGATCGCCGCCGCGGCTCTGTGTGATGGCCTGGTCGCGGCGATGCCCGACGTGCCGTTCCTCTGCAACTTCCGGCGCGCGGTGTCGGTGACCGACGGCAATCCGTACGGCGAGTTGGTGCGGTACCTGCACACGCACCGCGACCGCGTCGAGCAGGTTTTCGGTGTGCTGTCGTACTTCGACGGCGTCTTTATGGCGGCTCGGGCGTCTGCCTCCGCGTTGTTCTCGGTTGCGTTGCGCGATCCGATCTGCCCGCCATCAACGGTGTTCGCCGCTTACAACGCGTACGCCGGCCCGAAGCAGATCGAGGTGTACGACTTCAACGAGCACGAAGGTGGCGGCGCCTTCCATCAACGTGCGCAACTCAACTTCGCCCGCAAGGTCTTCGCCTAGCTGCGGGAACGCCAGTCGCGGCGCGGGCTCAGCGAGCCTGCGCGTAGGGATGTTCTCCACGTCGACACTGGTTCGGGCTCGGAAGCCACTGCCCGCGCTGCGACCG
This sequence comes from Acidothermaceae bacterium, assembly GCA_035653855.1. GTDB lineage: Bacteria > Actinomycetota > Actinomycetes > Acidothermales > Acidothermaceae > PALSA-607. Next base: position 6,640 of record DASRZB010000014.1, read on the forward strand.
TCTCGAGAGCGATGACAACGGCGGCCAGCTCCTCGTCGTCCGGGCTACCCTTTGTCACCGCGAGCGGCCCTGTCACAGCGGAATGTTCCCGTGCTTCTTGGGCGGCAACTGGTCGCGCTTGGTGCGCAACAGGCGCAGCGCGCGGGTGACCTCGAGCCTGGTTCGCGATGGCGCGATCACCGCGTCGACGTACCCGCGATCCGCTGCGATATAAGGATTAGCGAGGTGGTCCTCGTACTCAGTGGCGTAGGAGGCGCGGTCAGCCTCAGGTGAAGCAGACGTTGCCAATTCCTTACGGTACAAGATGTTGACCGCGCCCTGCGCTCCCATGACGGCGATCTGCGCGGTCGGCCAGGCGAGGTTCACGTCGGCGCGCAGATGCTTGCTGCCCATCACGTCGTACGCGCCGCCGTAAGCCTTGCGGGTGATGACTGTCACCTTGGGAACGGTCGCCTCCGCATACGCGAACAGCAGCTTTGCGCCGCGGCGGATGATCCCGTTCCACTCCTGCCCGGTGCCCGGCAAGAACCCAGGCACGTCGACGAACGTGAGGATCGCAATGTTGAACGCATCGCAGGTGCGCACGAAGCGCGCGGCCTTCTCCGATGCATCGATGTCGAGACATCCCGCGTAGTGCATCGGCTGGTTCGCAACGACGCCCACTGACCTGCCGTCGACTCGGCCAAGGCCGCACACGATGTTCGGCGCGAACAGTGCCTGCGTCTCGAGGAACTCGCCATCATCGAGCACCGCCGCAATGACCGCGTGGATGTCGTACGGCTGGTTGGCGGCGTCGGGTACGAGGGTGTCGAGGGCGAGGTCGGAAGCGGTGACATCGGGGGCCGACGCGGTTGGGAACACCGGTGCGTCGTCGACGTTGTTCGACGGGAAGTACGAGAGGAGAGCTTTCGCGAAGTCGATCGCGTCAGCTTCGTCTGACGCCATGTAGTGCGCGACGCCCGACCGCGAGTTGTGCGTCCGCGCACCACCGAGCTCCTCGAACTCGACGTCCTCGCCGGTGACGGTCTTGATGACGTCAGGACCGGTGATGAACATGTGCGACGTCTTGTCGACCATGATGATGAAGTCGGTGATCGCTGGCGAGTAGACGGCCCCGCCCGCGCATGGCCCGAGCACCAAAGACACCTGCGGGATCACGCCCGACGCAATCGTGTTGCGGTAGAAGATCTCGGCGTAGAGGCCGAGCGACACGACGCCCTCTTGGATCCGTGCGCCGCCTGAGTCGTTGATGCCGATGACCGGGCAACCGACCTTCATCGCGAGGTCCATGATCTTCACGATCTTCTCGCCGAAGACCTCGCCGAGGCTGCCGCCGAACACCGTGAAGTCTTGCGAGAACACGCACACTTGGCGGCCGTCGATCGTCCCGTGACCGGTGATGACACCGTCGCCGTACGGACGGTTCGACGCCTGGTCGAACGCCACCGAGCGATGCCGCGCCAGGCGATCGAGTTCGACGAACGAGTCGGGGTCGAGCAGCGCATCGATGCGTTCGCGCGCGGTCCCTTTGCCCTTCGCGTGCTGGCGCTCGACGGCTGCGGCCGATCCTGCGTGCACGGCCTCGACGTCCCTGCCCACCAGGTCGGCGAGCTTGCCCGCGGTGGTGTGCGGGTCGACCCCGTCGACGCTCATGCGGTCCTCCTTGTGTATCCGTCTAAGGGCTTATCCGTCTAAGGGCTGGTCCGTCTCGGGCGACAGTACGCCGCCGGTACGCTGTGCCCGTGTCGGTGCCGCAGTCTGCGAGCGAGTCGGGCTCGCTGCCGCCGGAGCCGGTTGCCCGGGAACGCGCCCGGCTTGAGATGCCCGAGCCCTTGCGTCGCGACGTCCGGTTGCTCGGCGAGCTGCTCGGTCGGGTGTTGCGCGAGTACGGCGGCGACGATCTTCTGGCGGACGTCGAGGAGCTGAGGCACGCGGTCATCGACGCGAGGACGGGGGCGGGGCCTCCCGAAAACGTGGTCGCCCTCGTGCGCAGCTGGTCGCTCGCCCGGGCTGAAGAGGTGGCTCGCGCGTTCACCGTCTATTTCCACTTGGCCAACCTTGCCGAGGAACATCACCGCGTCAGAGTGCTGCGGGCGCGCGATACAGGTGAGGGCCGCGCCGGTGACTCACTGGCTTCGTCGGTGGCCGAGGTCCGCCGCCTGCACAGTGAAGAACGCGTCGCCGGCATCGTCGATGGCCTGTTGCTCCACCCGGTACTGACCGCGCACCCGACAGAAGCTCGACGTCGTGCCGTGGTGACGGCGATCTCGCGGGCGGGCGAGCAGCTCGATCGGATCGACGACCCACGAGGTGGCGCCGGCGAACAGGCCGACGCACGTCGCCGGCTCCTCGAGGAGATCGACATCCTCTGGCGCACCGCTCACCTGCGCGCGACCGCCGTCGACCCGCTCGACGAGGTGCGCACTGCGATGGCTGTGTTCGACGAGACCTTGTTCCGGGTCGTCCCCACGCTTTATCGCGGTCTCGATCACGTGCTGCTCGGCGACCGCTCGGGCACCGTGACCCCCGCGGCTCAGCCGTTCTTCCGTCTCGGCAGTTGGATCGGCGGCGACCGCGACGGTAACCCGAATGTGACGGCACAGATCACTCGCGAGGCACTGGAGATCCAGTCCGGTCACGTGCTGCTGGCTCTTGAGCGGGCTGCGACCCGCATCGGTCGCACGCTCACTGCCGAGGCCGCAACGACACCCCCGAGCTCCGAGTTGAGCGCGGCGATCGACGATGCTCGGCGCGACCACCCTGAGTTGATCGGCGGGCTCGCGTTGCGTGCGCCGGACGAACCGCACCGGGTCTTCGTGCTCTACACCGCAGCCCGTCTCGAGGCGCGGCGTCTCGGCGAGGCCGGTGGCTACCGGCGTCCCGATGAATTCGTTGAGCAGCTCTTGCTCGTGCAGGAGTCGCTAGCAAGGGCCGGCGCGCATCGGTTGGCGTTCGGTGAGCTCCAGCACCTCATCTGGCAGGCGCGCACATTTGGCTTCCACCTCGCCGAACTCGAGGTTCGTCAGCACAGCGGCGTGCACGCTCGTGCGTTGGAGGAGCTCGGCGCCGGCGGCGACGTGTCGGCCATGACCGCCGAGGTGCTTGAGACCATTCGCGCGGTCGCGTGGCTGCAAGACGAGTACGGCGTCGACGCGTGCCGCCGCTACGTCATCAGCTTCACCACATCGGCGGCCGACATCGCGGCGGTGTTCGAGCTTGCGGCGATCGCGACGCAGGGCGAGCCACCGGTGCTCGACGTCGTCCCCCTGTTCGAGACACAGGACGACCTACAGCGATGCGTCGATGTGCTCGAGGAGGCGCTGCAACTGGCGGCCGTGCAGGCCCGGCTGGCCGCTAATGGCCGGCGACTCGAGGTGATGCTCGGCTACTCCGACTCGGCGAAGGACGTCGGACCGGTCTCGGCGACGCTGGCCCTCTATGACGCGCAGGGGGCGCTTGCGGCGTGGGCGAAACGGCACGGCATCACGTTGACGCTGTTCCACGGGCGGGGTGGCGCCCTGGGTCGGGGCGGGGGACCGGCGAACCGTGCAGTGCTCAGCCAGGCACCCGGATCGGTCGACGGCCGCTTCAAAGTGACTGAGCAGGGTGAGGTCATCTTCGCCCGCTACGGGCACCCGGTGATTGCGCACCGACACCTCGACCAGGTCGCGGCCGCCGTCGTGCTGGCCTCGACGCCGGCGGTCGAAGAACTCGTGGCTGCTGCGGCGGCAAAGCACCGGTCCACCTTCGAACAAGTCAGCGATGCGGCTCGCACCGCCTATCGCGACCTGGTCGGCACCGACCGGTTCGCCGAATTCTTCGCGGCGGTTAGCCCGCTCGCCGAGATCGGCTCGCTGCGCATCGGCTCGCGGCCTTCGAGGCGGACGGCGGGCAGCGGACTCTCCGATCTGCGTGCGATCCCGTGGGTGTTCGCGTGGTCGC
>DASRZB010000015.1:0-6685 GCA_035653855.1 Acidothermaceae bacterium
CCAGGCACGCCTACGCTGCCGGTATGACTGCAGTGGAGCTCGCCGGGATCGCGATCCCGGCAGATGGTGCTGAGTCATCGAGCGAGCAGGGTCAGCCTCGACCCTGGTCGCTTTCCCCATCACGCGCGGGCGACTTCATGACGTGCCCGTTGCTCTACCGGCTTCGCGTCATCGACCGGTTGCCCGAGCCATCGAGCCCGGTCACGACCAGGGGCACGTTGGTACACGGCGTCCTCGAGCGGCTGTTCGACAGTCCGGCGCCAGAACGCACGATCGAGCACGCGACCAGCCTGCTCGAGCCGGAATGGGAACGGTTACTCGAAGAACGCCCCGAGTTGATCGACCTGTTCGCCGGTGTCGAAGCTCCCGCCGACGCATCCACCGACACACCCGCGAGCGTCGGCGACGCCGTGAGCGCGTGGCTCGCGAGCGCCCGCGTCTTACTGGAGACCTATTTCATGCTCGAAGATCCCACCCGGATCGAACCTGCCCAGCGCGAGTTGCTGGTCGAAGCCGAACTCGCCGATGGCGTGCGGCTGCGGGGCTTCGTCGACCGTGTTGATGTTGCCCCGAGTGGGGCGACTCGCATCGTCGACTACAAGACAGGCAGCTCGCCGTCCGAACTGTTCGAGGGCAAAGCCCTGTTCCAGCTGAAGTTCTACGCGCTGGTCATGTGGCGGGTCAGCGGCACTATCCCGGCGCTGCTCCAGCTGATGTACCTCGGCGACAAGCAGATCCTGCGTTATGCCCCTGACGAGGCTGACCTGCTCGCCACTGAGCGCAAAGTCAGAGCGTTATGGGCCGCGATCGAACGCGCATTGGCGAACCGGGAGTTCCCACCGCGCCGCAGCCGCCTTTGCGACTGGTGCGCGCATCAAGCGCTGTGCCCCGAGTTCGGCGGCGTCACACCTGCTTACCCTGAGCCCGCCGGCATAGCCGTACTCCCGCTCGATCAACCCGCCGAGGTCGACGACGTCACGCCATAGTCGTTAGACCCGACAATCCCCTGACGATTGTCACTACGTATCGGTGCTCTGTGTCCGAGGCGGCCAACTCCGGGCCACGGGTAGCGTGGCCAGCATGCCCGAGCAAATGAGTACTGGCGGTACGACGGCTGCTGCGCGCGCACGGAACCTTTCCAAGATCTACGGCGAGGGCGAAACGGCGGTCACGGCGTTGCACGACGTCACGATCGAGTTCGAGCGCGGGCATTACAACGCCATCATGGGCCCGTCGGGATCAGGTAAGTCGACCCTGATGCACTGTCTGGCCGGCCTCGACAGCGTGACCTCGGGTAGCGCAATCGTCGGCGACGTTGACCTGGGCACCCTCAGCGATAAGGCGCTGACGCTGCTACGCCGCCAAGCGATCGGGTTCATCTTCCAGTCGTTCAACCTGATCCCCACGTTGACCGCGATCGAGAACATCACGCTGCCGATGGACATTGCCGGTCGTAAGCCCGACCAGCAGTGGCTTGACTCCGTGATCGACACGGTGGGTCTACGCGATCGCCTGCACCACAAGCCGTCAGAGCTCTCCGGTGGCCAGCAGCAGCGAGTCGCTTGTGCGCGCGCACTCGCATCGCGGCCCACGATCATCTTCGCCGACGAACCGACCGGAAACCTCGATTCCCACGCGAGCGCTGAGGTCCTCGGGCTGCTGCAGCGGTCGGTGCGAGAGATGGGGCAGACGATCGTCATGGTGACGCACGACCCATGGGCGGCGGCGTACGCCGACCGTGTTGTGTTCCTCGCCGACGGCGCGGTCATCGACGAGATGCGCGACCCGACGCAGTCGGCGGTCCTCGACCGGATGAGGCGGCTCGAAGCTCGAAGTCAAGAGCCCCCCCGTACGGAAGAAGCCGTCAGTCGGGAAACCTGATGCTGCGAGCCACGCTACGCAACCTTTTCGCCCACAAGGTGCGGCTGCTGCTGACCGGACTTTCAGTGGTTCTCGGCGTGGGCTTCCTCGCCGGCACCCTCGTCTTCACCGACACCTTGAAGGCAACGTTCGATGGTCTGATCGGGCGCACGAGCACGAACCTCAGCGTCGTCGTCCGGGCGAAGTCTGACTTCTCGACCACCGACATCGGTGCCAGCATGGAGCGTGCGCTCGTACCGAACGCGATGGCAGCCAAGGTCGCCGCAGTGCCAGGGGTCCGCCGCGCAGTCGGTGAGGTGCAGGGAATCGACTTGCTCGTCACCGCAGATGGCAAGGCGGTAGAGCCCAAGTCACCGGGCCCGCCAACGCTCGCGGTGTCGTGGACTCCGGCGAACTTCGGCAGCCTGACCTTCGTCCAGGGGGCCGGCCCGACCGGTCCTGGCCAGGTCGCCGTTGACCAAAGTGCTGCTAACGCCTATCACCTGCACGTGGGCGATCATGTGACGGTACAGACACAAGGCGCCCCGGTTCAGGCCACGATCGTGGGCATCGTCACGGTCGGCGGCAGCAGCAACCTCGCAGGTGCGGTACTGAGCGTTTTCGATCCCGCGACAGCCGCGCAGGTCGCAGGCAAGCCGGGATTCGTCAACCAGATCGACGTCCAGGCCACAAAGGGCGTATCGCAGGAGGTATTGGCAACCCGCATTGCTGCGACATTGCCAACGGGTTTCGAGGCGGTCACTGCCAAGGCCGTCAACAAGGAGCAGTCTGACTCCATCAGCAAGGCTCTCGGATTCTTCAACGTGTTCCTGCTGATCTTCGCAGGCGTGGCCTGGTTTGTCGGGCTGTTCATCATCCTCAACACCTTCACCATGCTCGTCGCTCAGCGCACGCGCGAGCTCGCGTTGCTGCGGGCCATCGGCGCTAGCCGTCGGCAGGTCATGAGTGCCGTTCTCGGTGAGGCGTTCGTCGTCGGCGTTGTTGCGTCGACTGTCGGTCTCGCCGTTGGGCTCCTTGTCGCCCTTGGCGTTCGTGGCCTGCTCGATGCGGTTGGAGTCTCGATGCCACCGGGGTCGCTCGTGATCAAGACGCACACGATCGTCGCCGCCTACGTCGTCGGTGTGCTTGTCACGTTGCTCGCCGCATGGTTCCCGTCGTTTCGGGCATCGCGAATTCCACCGATTGCTGCGATGCGCGACGGCGTCACCGTGCCGGAACGATCGCTTCGTATCCGTGCTGTCATCGGCGGCGTGCTGACGCTCGTCGGAGCAGTCTTTATCGCTGGATCGATCCGGGGCACCAGCGGCAGCGCAGCCGCAAAGGTGGGCACCGGCATCTTGCTCGTGATGATCGGCATGTGGGTGATGAGCGCCCTCATCAGTCGGCCGGTCGTTCGCGCAATCGGTTCGCCGTTGGTCTGGCTATACGGCACACCCGCTCGGCTCGGTCGCTCGAATGCCGTTCGCAACCCGCGGCGCACTGCGGCGACTTCAGCCTCAGTCATGATCGGCCTCGCCCTCGTGAGCATGCTGTCGGTGCTCGCAGCATCGACAAAGTCATCGATCACGTCAGTCGTCAACAACAATCTCGGCGCTGACTACGTTTTGACCTCGAAGTCGTTTCTCGGGTTCTCCCCCGACGTCGCAACAAGGGCGACGGCGACGGCAGGCGTCGCGACCGTTGGTGAAACGAGAGTCGGCACCGCACATTTGAACGGCAAATCTGTCATTGTCGCTGCAGTCTCGAACAACATCGGATCGGTCATCAAGGTCCACATGAACGCAGGGTCGCTCGACACATTGCGCAACGACGAGTTGCTCGTGTCTGCCACAAAGGCTACGTCTAGCAAAGTGCACGTGGGCGATGTCGTCACGATGGCGTATCCGGCTGGCGGCACGCAGCGTGTGCGCATTGGCGGAATCTTCAAAGACAACAGCCTGCTCGGTAATGGCGGTGCCGACTATCTGATCTCGCTGGCGACTTATGCAAAGAACTACACCGCTCAGCTCGACGCCATTGTCTACGTGCTGGCCAAGCCTGGGCAGCGCGAGGCCGCGGGCGCTGCTCTCGAGACGAGTTTGAAGGCGTACCCGCAAGTCAAGATTCAAGGCCAGAGTGCCTACAAGGACTCGATCACCAAGCAGATCGACCAGTTCGTGAATCTCATCGTCGGATTGCTTGCTCTGGCACTGCTGATCGCCGTGCTTGGCATCGTCAACACGCTCGCGCTCTCGGTGTATGAACGCGTTAGAGAGATCGGGCTACTGCGGGCGGTCGGGATGTCGCGGCGCCAACTGCGGCGGATGATCCGCCTCGAGTCAGCCGTGATTGCGGTCTTCGGTGCGTTGCTCGGCCTCCTGCTCGGTGTCATATTCGGATGGGCGGTCGTCTCGACGTCCGGCGGTCAGTTGAACCACGTCGTCTACCCGATTACGTCGTTCCTGATATTCGTGCTCGGTGCTGGTGTCGTTGGCGTGCTTGCCGCATTGTGGCCCGCGTGGCGAGCCTCCCGTCGTCCGGTCCTGGCCGCGATCGCCACCGAGTAGGTCCGCCGCCTGGCCCGCACGCGACCGCCCGTACTTTCCCGGCGCAGCCGGGCCCACCCTCACTCGAAGAGTGATCGGAGGAAGGGCAGATCGATGCCGACCAGCGAGGGTCGAACGACCCGGCGCTCTGCGGGCTCGATAGGCGCCACGCTCGGAATCGCGACGACGAAACACCCCGCTGCGCTCGCCGACGCAGCGCCGCTGGGTGAGTCTTCGAACGCCACGCAGTCGGCTGGGTCGACGCCGAGTTTGGCCGCGCCGAGCAGATAAGCCTCGGGGTGTGGCTTCGCGTCCGACACCTCATCGCCGACTACGACAGTGTCAAACGTCAGTGGCGCAACGCCTTCGAGCGCCGCTTCGACCAGCACCCGAAACGACGACGACACCAACGCCCGCGGCATGCCTGCGGCATCGAGTTCGGCGATGAGATCGAGCACACCCGGTTGGAGAACCGGGGCGTGCCGCAACCGCTCGCGCATGCGCAGCAGCAACTGCTCGGAAATCTGCTCGGCCGTCACGGCGCCACCGGCCCGCTCTGCGACAAACGCCGACGAGACCTTCAGCGAGCTACCGACGAGGGTCTTGTGGTCCTCGAGTTCCCACGACGCACCGAGCTCGTTCAAGATGTCGGTCTCGACACTGAACCAGAGAGGCTCGGTATCGATGAGTAAGCCGTCCATGTCAAACAGGACGGCGGCGGGCAGCCTTGAAGCGCCGGGAACGGCAGCGCACCAGCTCACGCGCTGAAGTACTTCGCCTCGGGATGGTGCACGATGAGCGCGTCCGTCGACTGCTCAGGATGCAGCTGCAGCTCGTCGGACAACGTGACGCCAATGCGTTCAGGACGCAGCAGCTCGACGATCTTCGCTCGGTCTTCGAGATCGGGACACGCGGGATAGCCAAACGAATAGCGCGATCCGCGGTACGCCTGGTGTTCGAGCACGGCCTGCACGTCCGTGCTGTCCTCGGCGATCGTTCCCAGCTCCTCGCGAATGCGGCGATGCCAAAACTCGGCCAGTGCCTCGGCCAACTGAACCGAGAGCCCGTGCAGTTCGAGATAGTCGCGGTACGCGTTCTCGGCGAACAATGCGCCCGTCGCGTCGCTTACCCGGGGACCAATCGTTACCACCTGGAACCCAACGACGTCGGTCTCGCCCAACTCGCGGGGACGGAAGAAGTCGGCGAGACACAGCCGGCGGTCGCGTCGCTGGCGCGGGAACGTGAAGCGAAGCCGATCAGAACCGTCGTCGTTCAACACGACCAGGTCGTTGCCTTCGCTCACGCAGGGGAAGTATCCGTAAACGACACCCGCGTCCAGCCACCCTTCGGTCTGAATGCGGTCGAGCCACTTACGCATCCGCGGCCGACCCTCGGTCTCGACCAGATCCTCATACGACGCGCCGCCGCGCACTCCACGCAACCCCCAGCGACCCGCGAACGTCGCCTTCTCGTCGAGCAGGTCGGCATAGTCGGCGAGCGGAATGCCCTTGACCAGCCGGTCACCCCAAAACGGCGGCCTCGGCACATCGACGTCGGTCGCGACATCCGACCGGCCACCGGGATCGACGTCCGTCTCGGGGCGATCGATAACCGCAGTCACCCGTCGCTGACGCAGTGGCGGCAACGCCGCGCCTTCGACGCCTCTCTTCACGCCCATGAGTGCGTCCATCAATCGCAAGCCCTCGAACGCGTCGCGCGCGTATCGAACGACGCCGGCGAACTGCTCCGCCAGGTCTTGCTCGACGTACGCGCGGGTCAGCGCAGCACCACCAAGCAGAACAGGCCATCGGCCGGCGAGCCCGCGAGTGCTGATCTCTTCGAGGTTCTCCTTCATGATGACCGTCGACTTGACCAACAGTCCTGACATGCCGATCGCATCGGCTTCGTTGTCCTCTGCCGCTTCGATGATGGCCGATACCGGCTGCTTGATGCCGAGATTGACGACGCTGTAGCCGTTGTTCGACAAAATGATGTCGACCAGGTTCTTGCCGATGTCCTGCACGTCGCCCTTGACCGTGGCAAGCACGATCGTGCCCTTGCCGGCGTCGTCGGTCTTCTCCATGTGCGGCTCGAGATAGGCGACCGCGAGCTTCATGATTTCGGCCGACTGCAACACGAACGGCAACTGCATCTCACCGCGGCCGAATAGTTCGCCAACGACTTTCATGCCCTCGAGCAGCGTGTCGTTCACGATCTCGAGTGCAGGCCTGGTCTGCAGGGCCTCGTCGAGATCAGCGTGCAGCCCGACCCGCTCGCCG
>DASRZB010000016.1:0-5279 GCA_035653855.1 Acidothermaceae bacterium
CGGATGATCGAGTGGGCACCAACAGGCGAGGTCGTAGCCGGCGAGGTCATGCACATGCACCAGCATCCACGCGTTACGTTCAGCTCCGTTGGTGAACCACCATTCAGACAGTTCACCCCTCAGTAGCCAATCGCTGAAGCACTCCACCACAACCCCGCGCGCCTGGCTCTCGTTGGAGGCGAAGCCATAATCCAGGCAGTCTGCGATCGTAAACGGGTTGCCCCACTTGCTCGGGCGCGCCACGACGATCGCTCCCTCGGGCTTGCGCCAGCCCTTCGTGCGCCGGAGCTGAATTCGGCTAGGCATGCGGCAGCACCCCCAACCCACGGCATGTCGGGCACTCCACGTAGACCGGCCAGCCGTGCTCATCGTGGCCGGCCAACGTGCGCCCATGCTCCTCGCAGTCAGGACACTCCCGTGGCTCAGGGTAGATGGTCACGACGGGTAGGTTACTACTTGCGCGACCCGTAAGCAAGCCTCAGAAACAGCATGTCACAGGCCGTAGTCAAAAGGCCACCCATGGTGTACCCTGCCGAACAGCGCGCTAAACCTCGACCGGTTCCGGCCGTAGTCGCGGCGCCCGGGGAAGGGGAACGGCGGTGGTCCAGATGGCGGAAGATGTGAGCACCACCAGCGAGGACGCGGTAGTGGATGCCCTGGAGGGGCGCGCCGCGGCACTCGCTGAAGCTGTCGAGTACCGGAGGCGTGCCGACGAGATCGAGGCCGAGGTCGCGGCCGTCGACCGGTGGTGGCTCAGTCGAGGTTGTCCCGTCGAGCTGCGCGGCGTTTGATCGTCCAGTAGATCAGCGCGCCCATCTCGGCTTCGGATACGTCGAGGTACTTTCGGATCGCGTCGAGGTAGACCTCGTCTAGTGGGACTTGGCCGCGGTTGAGGAAGCGTGTCATCTGGGGCTCGGACAGACCCATGATGACGGCCGCCTCGACCTGGCTATGGCCCAGCTCAGCCAGTCGCGCCCTGAGCGCGGCGCCTAGCGTCCTGTTGCGTCCACCGCGAGACGCGGTTCCGGGTGTGTCCGTCATGGTGAGCACAGTAGTTCGCTTCCGATCTACGGCGCGGGTTTCTGGACGCTCTCCGTATGCGCTGTCCTTACCCGGCCACTGCCTTTTCTGAACACCTTCGCAACCCGTCATTCGGTCAGTCCTTGACTTGCGGGTAGTGCAAGCCGTAACCTATCGCCATGCCAGACGAGTCGGTAGTGCCGAACGTCACATCTACCCGATGAGCGCCTACGACGCGATCGTGAACGGAGGGCTGACCGTGGCCGCGTGGATCATCACCGTGGTGCTACTGCTCGGGTGCGCGTGGTGGCTGGGTCACCGTGCCGGCGTGCTGGCGGGTCGACGCCTGGCCGGACGACTGTTCGCTGACGCCATGATCCGACAGGACGAGGACGAATCGGTACTCGATCCCGATGCCGTCATGTCGCTCGTCGCTGAGGTCAACCGCATGGATGACCAGGACGCGGTGGCAGAGATGTTCGCCCGGCCGAACGGCAACTTTCTCTATGACCACGAGCGCGAGAGGTGGTTCGCATGAGCCTCGTCTACGTCGGTGACTACGAGCGGCAGTGCGCCGGGAAGCAGCGGTGGCCGAACTCCCACGTCGCCAAGATGGTCGCGCGATGGACGATGGCCGACCTCGGCGGGCGCGCCCTGACGACGTATCACTGCCCGCACTGCTGCGGCTGGCACAACGGTCACGTCACGGCATGGCGCAAGCGTGAGGCGTCCCGGCAGTTGCAGGAGGCCGTGTGAGAGCGGAGCGTCTTGGGCGCTGTGATGACGCTGGGTGCATCGCTCCCGTCTACCGCGGCACGCAATGTCGAAAGCACTACCGCATTGCCTTGCGGGAGCGTGCCCAGAAGTGCTCGGTAAGAGATTGTGGGCAACCTCAACTGTCGCTCGGTCTGTGCAATACGCACTATCTGCGTCAACGCAAGTACGGCACGCCAGGAGAGGCGGCACCTCGCCGTCGAAAGAACGGCGAGGGCCACATCGGCAATGGATACCTCACCGTGCATAGTCCGGGTCACCCTAATGCCAGACAGGGCGGCCGTATCCAACAGCACCGACTTGTCATGTCGCAGATCCTTGATCGTCCACTGCTATCAACCGAAGAGGTGCATCATCGCAACGGCGATCGGTTAGACAACCGCCCAGAGAATCTAGAGCTGTGGTCCACAAGCCAGCCATACGGACAACGCGTAGCTGACAAGCTGAAGTGGGCGCACGAGATCATCGCCCTTTATGGCGACATCTTTGACCAAGGGGAGTGCGCGTGAGTCTCGATACAACCCTGTCGGGATTACTCGATGTCGCCAAGCCAGAGACAGATGATCTTCGGCTCTGGAGCGTCACCACGATTATCGGCGCTCTCGATAAGGCAGCCCTCCTCTATTGGGCGGCCGAACAAACCGCCAGCGCCGCGTGCGACATAGCCGGGTCTCTTGCGATGCGCGTCGAGGAGGAGGGCCGCGAGGCTGTCGTCAAATGGCTTCGCGACGCGCGGTTCCGGCGCCCGAAGGACAAGCGATCCGCTGCCGAACTCGGCACGGACGTGCACGCCGCGCTTGAACATCTGGCACTCACTGGCGAGTTTCCTGTTGTAGACGATGAGGTGCGTCCGTTCGTAGAGCAGTTCGACAAGTGGGCACAGCGGTGGCAGCCGGAGTACGACGCAGCCGAGGTCACTGTCTACTCTCCGACCTACGGCTACAGCGGGACGTGCGACGGGTTCTTTCGTCTCGGCGGTGAGCGGCTGATCTTCGACTACAAAAGCTCTGCGAAGTCTCTTGACTCACAAGGCAAGAGAACAGGACCATATCCGGAGGTCGCTTTGCAACTTGCCGCGTATCGCTACGCTGAGATGGCCGCGACGTGGCGACCGCGACGGTACGAACAGTTCCGTCGCCGATACTACCTGCTCGGTGAGGCCGAACGCGCTGCGGCCGTTCCCGTGCCAGAGGTCGACGGTGGGGTCGTCGTCCACATCACGCCAGAACACTGCGACGTGTACCCGGTGCGGTGCGACAAGGAGATCCACACGACGTTCCTCTACGTCCTCGAAGCTGCCCGCTGGCAGTTCGAGACGAGCAAGCAAGTCATCGGCGAGCCGCTGCAATTACCGGAGGCATAGTGCCCATCATCGACTTACAACGCAGGCTCCGCGAGGCCGGCCGTATCCGCATCGGCGAGCAGGTACCCACCAGCAACGGCAAGACGCGTCCGGCCAAGATCGACGTGTTTCGCCTGACCTGTGCTGACGAGCGCAGCATTCGTGCCGCGGCGGAGTTGTACGGCGGCGAGTGCCACGAGTGGGAGGGAGCGCCTGTCGATGAGCAATGGGAGCTAAAGACCGAAGCGAAGGCACTCGACGTAATCGTGCCCCCCGTCGACTTGGCGTTCTCGCAGTGGATGGAGCTGTGGAGCGGCGGTGGCTGTGTCCGCCGATGCGACGGTCAGACCAACGTCCTCAACAATTCCCGCTGTACCTGCGACCCTGACGAACCCGACTGCAAGCCGACGACGCGCCTCGGCGTCATCCTCGCCGACCTAGAAGGCATCGGCGTGTGGCGACTGGAGACGAAGGGATGGAATGCAGCACAGGAACTCCTCGGCACGATCGAGGTACTGCGCACGCTCCAATCCCGCGGGGCGATGGTGCCGGCACGGCTGTTACTGGAGCAACGCCAGTCCAAGAAGGACGGCAAGACGCGCAACTTCGCGGTGCCCGTACTGGACCTGCACCTATCCGTTTCTGCTCTGACGAGTGGAAGTGCCGGTCAACTTGCAGCACCAGCCCCGCGTCTTGCCGCTGGTGTGACGCCCATCCCTCGCGACGAGTCTCCCGCTCCCAGCGTGGGCGAGCAGGTGCGGGCAATCGAGACGCCGCCCGAGCGTCCGCGCCGCGCCAACGCGGCCACGCCACTACCGCCGACCGGACTCGCTCCGCGCACGGCTGCCGCCACTGTCAACGAAGACACAAACAGTGCGCCAAGCGCTACGCCCGTCACTCCACCGACACCATCTACCCGTGCCACCGACGATCGAACCCCGGGCGGTGCGTCCATGAAGTCGATGCGTCGACTGTTCGCGTTGATGAACGGCAACAAGGCGATCGACAAGGACCGTAAGGAACGCCTCTTGTGGGCCGAGAGCGTGATCTGTCGCAGCATCGGGTCATTTGACGACCTCACGCAGGCCGAGGTCACGAAGCTCAACGACGTGGCCGAAGGCAGGACGCCGCCGGTCGCAGACGAACCGCAGTACAGCGACGAACCGTTCTGAACCAAAGGAATAGAACTCCGAGCGAGTGGCGGCACACCGCATCCCGCAACGGGGCTCTATTGATCCCCATTCACTCGGCTAATCCCCCCAAAGATGAAGAGCGAAGGATGCAGAGTTGATAGCGGTTGATTTCGGCGACACCGACAAGCAGCGCTGGCACGGGGATTTCGGCCCCATCGAACCCCCTAGGCCCCCGCGCGGCATCCCGCCGCATCACAAGTTCGTCTCGAAACTTGAGTGGGCACTTCATCAGGACGATGTCGTGACGGAGAGTGCAACGATCGGCAGTTCCGGCTGCGAGCCGGCAATGGTCGGTCAGATGCTAGGAGACGTGCCGAACACGCTCTACGTCATCAGCACCAGGGCGGCAAAGAACTGGTGGCGCGATTTCTACCCAGAGGAGGCCGCAGCGGACCGAGCCGGCGAAGCCCAGATCTGGGACGACGAGCGCGCCGCAGCAATCATCTGGGAGATAGCCACAAAGAACCCCGCCGCACTTCGACCGTGGCGCGCGATCGCCAAGGCGGAGCGTCGCCAGCGGGTCAATACCAGCGTTCGTCCGCACGACAAGCGCAAGTACACCGGAGCAGCGGTCGAGCGGTACATGAACTCTTTGCCGT
Source organism: Acidothermaceae bacterium (assembly GCA_035653855.1). Taxonomy (GTDB): domain Bacteria; phylum Actinomycetota; class Actinomycetes; order Acidothermales; family Acidothermaceae; genus PALSA-607. Next base: position 4,929 of record DASRZB010000016.1, read on the forward strand.
CCTATTCCATGTTGCCGCAAGAGCTGAAGGACGTCTTCTGCCATCAGCGCGAGACGGGGTTCGGGTGGGACGACAACAACATGAGGGACTACAAGCTTAGCCTCATGCTCCCGTTCGCCATGGCGCTTGCCGATGAAGACATCACATCGCGGGCCAAGTGGGAATGGGTTCTCGGGCTTTATGCTCACGGTTATCCTTCGTTCTACCGACGCCAGGCGGTCGCCGAGCTGACCGAGCGCATCGCCAAGCAACAAACCGGCAAGGCACGGAAGAAGGACGTCTCCCGAGACGAACGAAAGGCGGCCATGAAGCACGGCCGCTGGTGTCTTCGCCAGCTCTACTACCTCTCTC
>DASRZB010000017.1:0-5480 GCA_035653855.1 Acidothermaceae bacterium
GCCGCAATCAGGCCCGCGACGTCCAACTCGCGCAGCACCAGGTCGGCGCCACTTTCGCGATGACCACCGAGGGCGAATAGCGCGAAGCCGAGGCCGCCCGCTGCGCCGGCGCCGGAGAGCTGCGCCAGCTCCGGCCCGACAAGGTCGGCGAACCTGGCCAGCCGCTCCTCGAGCACCGGCATCATCTGCGGAGTCGCACCCTTCTGGGCCGAGAAGACCGCGGTCGCGCCGAGCGGCCCGAGCAACGGGTTGTCGACGTCTGTAGCGATCACAAGGTCGAGAGCACGCAGCCGGTCGGCATCGGCGCCGAGCTTTTCGATCATGCCCGAGCCCGCATCGTTGGTGCCCGAACCCCCGAGGCCAACGACGATGCGGTCCGCCCCAGAGGAGAGCGCCGCCCGCAGCATCGCCGCGACGCCCGCAGTCGTCGTCCGGCTTGGATCGCGTTCGGACGGCTGGAGCAAGTGCAGCCCACATGCCTGCGCTGACTCGATGTACACCGTGCGCCGTCCGCCTGAATCGACGACGAGAACCGCCCCACGAACGGGCCGGCCAAGCGGATCGTCGACCTCGACCTCCAGGAGGTGGCCGTGCAGCCCCGCGTGAAGGACATCGATGAAGCCCGGCCCGCCGTCCGACAAGGGCACCGTCGTTACGACGTCCTTGGGGGCGGCGTCGCGCCAGCCGGCGGCGATCGCGTCGGCAGCCTCATTGGCTGACATCGAGCCACCGAATGAGTCGGGCGCGACGAGCACCCGGTGTGGCGTAGCCGGCCCTTCGTTCACAAGCCTGGTGCGCCCCAGACCGGGAACCAACGGGTCAGCTCCGGCTCGATCTTCATGTCGTTGGCGAGGGTGCCCTGGACCTCGATCTCGAGTGAGTTGTCGCGACGCTGGTCGCCCCCCAGCGGCGCGAACGGATAGAACGTGCCGCGTTTGTAGAGGTAGACCAGCGCCAACCGCCGTCCGTCGGCATGGGCAAAGGAGATAAGTGAACACAGCAGTTGTGGCCCGAAGCCAGCATCCTGCAAACCGCTGTTGACCGCGTGCAGGTCGGTGACGAGACCAGGCACGTCAGTGGCGTCATGGCGCACCAGCAACCAGGTGTAGCCGAAGCTGTCTTTGCTGAGTTCGACCTTCGGCGCACTACCTGCCGACGACGAGTCGAGTAGTTCCTGCACATCGGTCTGCGTGCGTGCGAACGCGGCACCCTCAGCCGCTTTGAAGCAGACCGATCCAAGCCCCGTCGGTGCGAAATCCAGCCCTGCTTGAAGGGTCAATGCCGCTGACGGCAACGCGAACAGGTCGTCGAGGTCTGCCTTTACCGGTTTCGTTCGGCCGAGCACCGTGTCGAAGAAACCCATCTCCTACCTGCCCTGGCCGAGCTCGCGGGAGATCTCAGCAAGCTGCTGGAGCCGCTTGTCAAGCGAGGGGTGAGTCGAGAACAGTGATGAGAGCGAGAAGCCAGGAGCGAGTGCCGGGGTGAAGAAGAACGCGTTGAAGCTCTCCGCCGAGCGCAGGTCGCGGGTGGGAATCTGACCCATCGCGCCCGTCACCTTCTGCAACGCACTCGCCAGCGCCGACGGACGTCCGGTCAGCAGCGCGCCCGACCTGTCGGCGGACAGTTCGCGGTATCGCGACAGCGCCCTGATCAGGAAGAAGCTGATGGCGTAGACAATGGCCGACGCGAGCAGCACGACAAGTTCGACAAGTGCCGCGCTGTCTTGGTTGTTGTTGCGCCCGCGGTTGTTGCCGCCGCCACCGAACAGCGTGGCGTAGAACGCGAACCGCGTGATCAGACCGGCCAGCACGCCAAGAAACGAGGCGATCGTCATCACGACGACGTCATGGTGCGCGACGTGCGACATCTCGTGGGCCAGCACACCCTCGAGTTCTTCGTTATCGAGCCTTCGCATGATGCCGGTAGTCGCGCACAATACCGCCCGTTTTTGGCTGCGTCCGGTCGCGAACGCATTAGGCACGTCACTGTCTGCTATCGCGACCTTGGGCTTCGGGGTGTTCGACATCGCGCAAAGCCGGTCGATGATGGCGTGCAGTTCTGGTGCCTCTTCAGGCGTCACGATCTTGCCGTGCATCGCGTACAACGCGATCCGGTCGGAACCGAAGAATTGGAACAGGAAGAACCCACCCGCGATCACGACGATGAGAATCGGTGACAGGTGGATCGCGATGAGCACGCCGACGAACACGACGTACAGCAGCCCGAGAAGGAACATGACAAAGACCATGCGAGCCGACAGACCGCGGTCTGCGGCAAAACGGGTTCGGGCCATAAGACGGACGCCGATCAGCCAGGGATGAGTCCCTCATCGCCGAGCAGCGCACGCACCTCCTCCAGGGTCGAATCAGCGCCGGGCAAGACCAACTCGGATGGCCCGAGATGGTCGTCGGGCACCGGTTCCCCGACTTCGCGGACGAGCGCAAGTAGTTCGGCGAGGGTGCGCGCAAACGCGCCTTCGTCACCGCTCTCGACCGCGGCAAGCAATTCGTTGTCGAGGCCGTTCAGCGCCTCGACCGTGTGGTCAGCGATCTCGAACTGGCCCTCACCGAGAATGCGCAGGATCATGACGACTCCTCCGGCTGGGCGGCTGGCTGGGCGGCTGGCTGGGCGGCTGGCTGCTCGGCCGGCGCCGCGCCTGCTGGTGTCGCCGTCGCGGCTGCGCCTTCGATTGCCGGGGTTGCCGGCGCGCCGGCAAGTTGCCCCTTCATGGCGGCCAGCTGCGACTCGACGTCGTTGGTGCTCGACATGCGGTCGAGTTCGAGCTGGATGTCGTCGGTGCTCGTGCCCGTCGGGTCGTTCAGGGCACCGGAGGCAAGCAGCTCGTCGATCGCACCGGCCCTGGCCTGCATGCTCTGGGTCTTGTCCTCGGCGCGCTGCACCGCCAAGCCGACGTCGCCCATCTCCTCGGAGATGCCCGAGAAGGCTTCGCCGATTTTCGTCTGCGCCTCGGCGGCCGTGTAGGTGGCCTTGATCGTCTCCTTCTTGGTCCGGAACGCGTCGACCTTGGCCTGGAGGCGTTGCGACGCCAAGGTCAGCTTCTCCTCCTCCGCCAGCAGCGAGGCGTGCTGGGTCTGGAGGTCGCTGATCTGCTGGGTGAGCGCCGACTTGCGGGTCAGCGCTTCGCGGGCGAGGTCTTCGCGACCCGCAGCCAAGGACGCGCGGGCCTGGCCGTCGTACTTGTCGGCCTGCTGCTGCAGCTGGGTTGCCTGGAGTTCGAGCCGCTTGCGGGACGTCGCCACATCGGCAACGCCACGCCTGACCTTCTGCAGCAGCTCGAGCTGCTTGGTGTAGCTGTAGTCAAGCGTCTCGCGTGGGTCTTCAGCGCGGTCAAGGACCTTGTTGGCCTTGGCGTTGAAGATGAGCGACATGCGCTTCATCACACCCATGGGTGCCGGCTCCTTCATTGACGGTCTCGACGAGCGTCTCCACCCTATGTGTCGACGGACCACACCGGCAGAGGGTTCCCGGGCAGTAGCCTGTGCAGCGTGTTCGGACGTGGAACGAAAGATGCTGCCGGGGTGGCCAACCCCGGCGACCCGCTTGGCACGGCTATTGCCCCGCCTACCAAAGGCAAAGCCACCCCGAAACGCCGTGAAGCCGAGGCAGCCCGGAAGGTCTCGGCCATCGGTGCGAGCGGGCGAGCCGTACGCGGCACCGGCAAACGCGGCCGGCTAACCCCCGAGCAGGCCCGGGTGCGACGCGAGGCAATGCGCCGTGGCGACGACAGCGCTCTGCCGCTGCGCGATCGCGGCCCAGCACGTCGGTACGCCCGCGACTACGTCGACTCGCGGCGCAACGTGCTCGGCCTCTTTGTGCCCATTGCGGTGCCGGTCATCCTGCTCGGATTCGTGTTTCCGCACGTCAAGGTCGTCGTTTTGATCACCACGTTCGCCCTCTACGCCTACATCCTCGGCTCGGTCTTCGACTCGATCCTGATGGCGCGGGCAATCCGCCAACAGGTCGCCGTTCGCTTTCCGAACGAGCCAACGAGGGGCATCGGTCTCTACGCGGCCATGCGGGCACTGCAGTTTCGGCGAATGCGGATGCCAGGGGCGCGGGTCGCGCGCGGAGCCAAGATCTGACCGACCGCGTCGCCCGACCGGCCGCCGCACGGTCGGCCACGGCGGCATAGGGTCGAATTCATGGAATTCAGACACCTGGGCAAGAGCGGGCTGATCGTCAGCGAGATCGCGTACGGAAACTGGATCACCCACGGGTCGCAGGTTGAGGCAGACGCCGCCAAAGCGTGCGTCGCAGCCGCGCTCGATGTCGGCATCACCACATTCGACACCGCTGATGTCTACGCCGGAACTCGGGCGGAGTCCGTTCTCGGCGACGCCCTCGCCGGCACCCGCCGTGAGTCATACGAACTGTGCACGAAGGTTTTCTTCCCCACCGGTCCCGGTCGCAACGACCGTGGACTGTCGCGCAAGCACATCATTGAGAGCTGCCACGCATCGCTGCGCCGGCTGCAGACCGACCACATCGACCTCTACCAAGCGCACCGGTTCGATGTCGAAACCCCGCTTGAAGAGACCTTGCGAGCGTTCGACGACCTGGTACGGCAAGGCAAGGTCAACTACATCGGCGTAAGCGAGTGGACGGCGGACCAGCTCGCGTCGGCCTTGCGCATCGCCGACGACATGGGCCTCGACCGGATCGTGTCGAACCAGCCCCAATACAACATGCTCTGGCGGGTAATCGAGGCACAAGTGGTGCCGCTCGCCGAGCGCGAAGGCATCGGCCAGATCGTGTTCTCGCCGCTGGCGCAGGGTGTGCTCACCGGCAAGTACATGCCAGGCGCCGCACCGCCGGCGGGATCGCGGGCCACCGACACCAAGGGCGGCGCCAGATTCGTCTCCCGCTGGTTGGAAGACGATGTCTTGTCGCGTGTGCAGCTTCTGCGGCCGCTCGCTGCGCAGGCCGGACTCCCGATGTCGCAGCTCGCCCTCGCGTGGGTGCTGCACAACCCGAACGTGTCGAGCGCGATCATCGGCGCCACCAGACCCGAGCAGATCACCGAGAATGTCGCGGCATCGGGAGTCAAGCTCGAGGCCGATCTGCTCGACCAGATCGACGACGTCCTCGGTCCGATCGTCGAGCGTGATCCCGGCAAGACCGAGCGGCTGGCGAAGAGGCCCTAGTTCGCAGGGTCAGCTTGCGGGGTCGAGACTCATCGGTCCGTACACGACGCGGTCGCCTTCGAGCAGGCTGACCCGTGCCACGCCCGCCGCGAGCAGCGGCCGCCATTCCTCGCCGAGCCACGACTCGGCGTCCGACTGAGTCGGGAAGGTCTCCGCGGGCGGCAGGTCAGCCGGGGCCACCGGCTCGCCGTCCGCACTCTCGTACCGCCACGACCAGCCGACCATCGCACTCCCGATCAAGTCGCGTCTTCGAACCTCACGCCGTCGAACAGAGGGCGTCCTACATCAAACCGCACCGCAGGCTAGCGCGTCGCA
>DASRZB010000018.1:0-7562 GCA_035653855.1 Acidothermaceae bacterium
ATTCAGCCACCACGTCGGATGCGTCGCCGCTTCGAGAATCGTGCGCACGGTCAGAGCGGGTGGCAGCGAGAATCCGGCGCGCAGCTCACGCAGCCGGCTCCCGCCCACCGGAACATCAACCGTCAAGATGAGAGCCTCGAAGCCGGCAGCCCGCGCGCGAGCCATCAAGTCCTCGGCGATCTGGCGGTCCCTCCACACATACAGCTGAAACCACTTTCGCGCATCTGGGGCCGCCGCGGCGACGTCTTCGATAGTTGTGGTTCCCATGGTCGAAAGCGCGTAAGGGATCCCGCGCCTGTTCGCTACTCGAACGACGGCGCGCTCGCCCTCGTGATGCATCATTCGCGAATAGCCGGTCGGCGCGAAAGCAAACGGCACGGCAGCCGGCTGTCCAAGCACAGAAACAGTCATGTCGACATCAGCAACGTCGCGAAGGATCGACGGATTGAACTGCACATCGCGAAACAGCTGACGTGCTCGGCGCAAACTGATCTCCGACTCCGCAGCACCATCGGTGTATTCGAACACACCCAGCGGTACACGTCTCCTCGCGATCGCGCGAAGGTCATTGATCGTCAACGCAGCGGCGAGCTGTCGCGTCGTGCGATTGAGCTCAATGGGCTTGACGCGCAGCAGCGGTTTGAAGTCCGCCCACTTCGGTACCTGGCGATCAGACACGCTCGAACTCTAGAGCGATGGCTAGTTGTGCAGCACAGCGGCGCCACCGAAGCGGCCGTGCGAGAGGTCGGACAACGCTCGCGGCGCATCAGCCATGTCGTAGGCCACGGTCGTTGCGCGGACGCCGAACCGCTGGGCAAGCCGCAGAAACTCCTCGCCGTCCCGCCTGGTATTGGCAGTGACGCTGCGCAGGCGGCGCTCGCGGAACAGGTCGGCCTCGTAGTTGAGCGGCGGGATGTCGGAGAGCCAGATCCCGGCAACGGCAAGAGTGGCGCCGGCGTCGAGGGCTCGCAGCGCTACCGAAACGAGGTCGCCAGCCGGCGCGAAGAGGATTGCACCGTCGAGCGGCTCAGGCGGTGAGTCCGCAGCCTCTCCCACCGAATCGACGCCGAGGGTTCGAGCCAGTTCCTGATTGTGTGATCCGCGGGTCAGCACATGCACGCGCATGCCGAGATGCAACGCAATCTGCGCCGTCAGATGTGCGCTCCCGCCGAAGCCATAGATTCCGAGCACACCGCCCGTCGGCACGGCGGCGGCGAGCAATGAGCGGTAACCGATGATGCCCGCACACAACAACGGAGCAGCGTGCTCGTCGCTGATCTCCGATGGCAACACGTATACGTACCGCTCGTCCGCAATACACGAGTCGGCATACCCACCGTCGATGTCCCACCCGGTGAAAGTTGGGGCCTCGCACAGGTTCTCATCGCCACGGCGACAGAACCGGCAGGTGCCGTCGGTCGTGGCCAGCCACGCGGCTCCTACGCGATCCCCAATGGTGAATCGAGATGCCCCAGCACCAAGTGCATCGACGTAGCCGACGATCTCGTGGCCGGGAGTAACGGCACTTCGCCGCGGACTCAAATCGCCTTCGGCCAAGTGCAGGTCCGTGCGGCAGACGCCGCAGCAAGTCACCCGGACTCGGACCTGGCCAGGCCCAGGTGTAGGTACGTCGCGCGAGATACGGCGCAGGGGTCCGTCGTCAATCGGCGCGGGGTGGTCGACAACCCAAGCTTCCACGGCACCATCATGCCCACCGATGAGTGATGGCGCGGCGCCCGGTCTGCCTCCGGGGGGGATCTCACACAGACCGGGCGCTGCGGGAAAAGAATGCACTCCTTTGGCGCGGCGCGCCACATCCGGACCGCGCGTTCACGTCACGACTTTGGTGACTTGGGCCTACTCGCTCGCCACAGGCTGTAGGGCAGCAAAACCACGACGGCGGCAGGCACGACCCACCACGAAGGAACCGATGCGCGGTGCAGCCCGTAGGTCGCCCCCAACGCGATGACGACGCCGCCCGCAACGCGCCAATCATCCCCAATGACGAAGTCGTACCAGAACGCACAGAATTGTCGCAGCCGCACGATCATCGGCTTACCGCCAACTCCGCAATCGCTTGCGTCGACGTCCGACCTCGACTAAGCGCCGCGACCAACGCGACGGCGAACACGGCAACGGCGCCGACCACGACAGGCAACGCGGCATCGGATCCCGGCCAGTGCGCGCCCGCACCCTCGGCGCCCCAGAACGTTCCGAACGCGGTCAGCATGACGCCGACCACGAACTTCATCGAGTTCTCCGGCACTCTCGCGAGTGGCGCCCGAACCGCAATACCCGCCAGCGCCACGACGATCACCGCAGCGCCGGCCGCCACTGCAGCCAACGGCAGATTGTGGTCGTTGGCACCGAACGTCAGCGCAATGAACACGACCTCGAGGCCCTCGAGAACCACACCCTTGAACGCCAACGTGAAGGCATACCAGTCGGTGACGGCACCACGACGTTCACGCGGCACGGCCTCGGCAGCCGCGAGCTCGTCGGCGTAGATCTGCTCCTCGTCGTGCAATGCCTTGTAGCCGCTCCCCCGCAAGATCGCTTTGCGCAACCATTGCAGCCCGAAGACGAGCAAGAGTCCACCGACAACGAGCCGCAAAGCATGCAGCGGGACGGCGGAAAGTGCCGGCCCGAGCGCGGCGATGAGCACGGCGAGCGTCGCCAATGCGGCGAACAGCCCGTAGAGCGCCGATCGCCAGTCGCGGGCCGTACCCGCAGCCAAGACAATCGTTGTGGCCTCGACGGCCTCGACCGTGCACGCGAGGAAGACCGCCAGGAAGAGCGCCCCACTACTCATCTGCTCGTCACGAGGCTCAGCTTCTCACGCCACAAGTGTCGTCGAGCGTTAGCTCTGCGCACGCAGGTGATAGATCGCGGCCTGCTCCGGTTGGAGGTTCGGCGCTTCGACGCCCGCACCCATCAGGAGCGCGCCGGGGACAACGATGTCGCTTACGCCATCGTGGCTCCTGGCTTGTCCGTGCAGCGGAGGTCCCTCCCCGGGCATCGACACCCGTCGCACGTGGTAACGCAGGTCTGGATCAAGACCGGCGAACACGATCGGCGCCGTTCCATACCGCGGACCGGTCTGCAGCCGAACGAGGCTGAACAGCGCCTCGTCGCGCCTCGGAGCAACAACGCCGTACAACACCGTCTCGTGGTCGGCTGGACGGTCGACCCGCACCAGCTCACCGGTGCGCAACAGCTGACGCACCGACTTCGCGAACGCGACCCAGGTCGCGAGTTGTTCGCGCACCTCCGGCGACGTGGTCGTGAGGTCCCATTCGAGCCCGGCGTGCCCGAACAACGCCACTGCAAGCCGGAACGACAGCTCGTGCGTGCGACCCGTCGTGTGGTTGCGGCCGGACGCCACATGCGCGCCGATCAACTCGAACGGCAGCAGCGTCGAGATGCCTGACACGATGCGAACTCGCTCGTACGGATCGATGCAGTCGCTGGCCCAGACCCGGTCGGTGTGCTCGAGTACACCGAAGTCGATGCGCGAGCCGCCGGACGAACACGACTCGATCTCCAGGCCCGGGTGCCGATCGCGCAGCTGTGCCATGAGCCGGTAAGTGGCAAGCGTTTGATCGTGGATGGCCGGCCGGCCGACTCGTGGACCGCCCCGATGCACCGGATCGGCGATGTCCCGATTGTGGTCCCACTTGATGTAGCTGATGCCGTACTCGCCAACAAGCGCCGACAGTCGCTCGACCAGATACGCGAACGCGTCTGGTTGGGAGACATCGAGTACCTGCTGCCCGCGAAATGGTGGCGGCATCCGACCGGGCGTCCCGATGACCCATTCCGGATGTTCACGGGCAACGTCGGAGTCGAGGTTGACCATCTCGGGCTCGAACCAGAGCCCGAACTCCATGCCACGCGATCGCACGAACTCGGCGATCGCGCCAAGACCGTCGGGCCAAACTTCCGCCGACACGTACCAATCACCCAGACCAGCGCGGTCGTCGCGACGCGACCCGAACCACCCGTCGTCGATGACAAACCGCTCGACACCGATCTCGGACGCGACATCGGCGAGCGCCGCAAGCCGGTCGAAGGAGTGGTCGAAGTACACGGCCTCCCACGTGTTGAGCACGATGGGTCGAGGACGCTGCGGATGGCTCGGTCGATTCCGCAGCATTGCGTGCAGACGTCGCGAAGCGCCGTCGATACCCGCGCCGGAGTAGACGCCATAGACCCACGGCGTCGTGATCGATTCGCCGGCACCAAGGATTACCTCACCGGCTCCGAGAATCTCCCCCGTGCCGAGCAGCACGGCACCCGTGTTCAGCCGCTGTGCGAGATAGCGCTGGTCGCCAGACCAGCCAAGATGAATTCCCCACACCTGACCGGCGCGATAGTCGAACCCCTCGGTACCGACCATCAACACCAGCGGCGAGTCAGGACCAGTTCGGCCGCGCCGTTGTTCGCGCAGCCAGGTGCCTTGGTGCAATGGTTGCCGCTCCGCCTGCGCTTCGTTCGCCCATCTGCCGGCATGATCGAGCACCTCGGCAACGTGCTCCGAGACCGGCAACAGCGTCAGCAGATCATCGACGACGTAAGAAGCGCGATCGGACGGCGCGGTGCTGGTCAATGTCTGCCGGTGCCGCAGCACACCTTCTTCGGTCAGAACGAACTCGCCGTCGAGCTGCAAAGCTGCCGCTTCGTCGGCACCGCGATAGCGCAACGTCTGTGCCTGCCCGTCGTCGGATTCGTCGATTTCGACGCCCGATTGGACAAATAAGGGCTGAGTCGCGGTTCCGTCGCGATGGCCCGTCAGGCCCGGCCACCCCGACCAGCCCTGGGCCCGGGTCGGCGACACCGTGAGCGGCACGTCGGCGTTGTGCGTGCTCTCGTCAATGGGAAAGAACGCCGCTGCGGGTAGCCCCGCGATGTCGGCCGCACTGAGAACGCCGAGGTCAGCGCCCCAGTGCACGATGCGCGGCAAGTGCGGACCGCCAACATCGAAGACAACCATGACGCCGTCGCGGCGAAGCGTGACCCAGCCCTGGGCCACAGTCGGGTCGGTCAACTGCTCAACCCTTAGACGAGCCGAGCGACAGGCCAGCGATGAACTGCTTCTGCAGCAGGATGTACACGACAAGCGTCGGTACCGCGGTGATGAGCGCGCCCGCAGCGAGCAGGTTTTGGTTGATGAAATACTGCCCCTGCAGGTTGGCCAGTGCCGACGTAATCGGTCGTTTGTCGCCTGAAGAAATCAGCGTGATGGCCCAGAAGAAGTCGTTGTAGATCCACGTCGTCAGCAGGGTGGCGAGCGCCGCGAGGGCGGGCCGGCACAACGGCAGGGTGAGATTCCAGAATCGGGTCCAGACCGACGCACCGTCGAGCAGCGCGGCTTCGGTGATATCAATCGGGATGCTCTTCATGTAGTTGCTGAGAACGAACACGCAGAAGCCAAGCTGGAACGATGCATTGATGACGATGAGGCCCGCGTATGAGTTGTAGAGCAGGCCGTTGCTGCTGATGAACGTCGGCAGGTGCACCGTCAGATAGATGCGATACAGCGGAGTGATCAGGGTCTGCGGCGGCAACAGGTTGCCTGCGGTGAAGATGATCAGCAACGGAATGTTGAACCAGAAGGAGAAACGGGTCAGCACAAAGGCAACGCACGACGCGAGGAAGAGCGTGATCACGACAGCTGGCACGGTGACCAGTACGGAGTTCCAGAAAAAGTGCAGCATGTTGGCTTGGGTAAACGCATTGCGGAAGTTCTCGAACGTCAGGTGGTGTGGCAGCGAGAGGTAGCCATACTTTGCCGTCTCGTTGTACGACCGCAGCGACGTGTAGAACGCCCAGAGAATCGGCGCGAGCCACAGAACTGCGGCGGTCGTCAAGAAGACGTGCGCACCTACGCGGGCCGGCGTGACACGCGGCTTCGCCCTCTTGTCGGTTGCGGGCACCGAGCGCGCGAGAGCAGAACTTAGCGTGGTCATCGTCGCTGCTCCTGACGAAGCTGTTGCACGAGGAACGTGATGATCGGGACAAGCGAAATAACCAGCAGCACCACGCCGAGCGCCGATCCGAAGCCAATCCTGCTTTGCTGGCCGACGATGTTCTTGGTGATCAGAACCGACAGCAGCTCAAGCCCATTCTGACCGCCGTTGGTGATGTAGACGATGTCGAACGCACGTAGCGACTCGATGACCGTAACGACGAGTATCACGACGTTGATGGGCCGCAGGACCGGGAAGACGACCCGCCAGAATGTCTGCCACGCGGTGGCACCGTCGACAAGAGCCGCTTCGCGCAACGTCGGGTCGACAGCCTTGAGGCCAGCGAGGTACAGCACCATCACGTAGCCGACCTGCCGCCAGGATGCCTCGGCAAGTACCGCCCACAGGTTCAGCTTCGGATTTCCGAGCCAGTCGATGAAGTTGCTCTGGCCGTTGCGGCCGAGCAGACTGTTGAGGAGTCCGTACTGCGGTGCGTAGATCAATTCCCAGATGATGCCGATGAGCGCCAGCGACAGCATGACCGGCAGGAACAGGATGCTCTGGTAGATGCGGCTCCCGCGGATATTCCGGTCAAGGACGACAGCAAAAAGGATGCCGAGTGGCGTCGCAATAATCAAAAACACGGCCAGCCACAACACGTTGTGCCGAACTGCGGGCCAGAAGGGCGGGTAGTTCGTCGCCGCCTGCACGTAATTCTGCACACCGTCCGCGTGAATGGCCTTCAGCCCGCCGATGCCGCTCCAGGTCGTGAAGGACAAGAAGACCGTGGCGGCCGCGGGAAACCAAATGAAGAACAGGTCGACGATGAGCGGAAAGCCGATCATCAAGCACAGGACGACGACGTCCCGCTTCGAAAGAATTCGAACCCCTCGCCGACGACGCTTTGGCGCCGTCGGCGAGGGGCTCAATGCTGTAGTAGCCGAAACCATCAGCTCGTGAACACGGTCTTCGCTTGGCCCTCCAGGCCCTTGAGGAGCGACGCCGCGTCCTTGGGGTTGTTGAAGAAGCTCTGGATCATTGCCGAGACGGTGTTGTCCGCGAAGTCGGGGTTGGTGTCGCGGTCGAGGAACTGTGCGATGTCCTTCGAGCTGCCGATGATCTGCGCCGACTTCTTCTGGATCGCGTTGTAGTTGCTCGTGTCGGCGTTCGTTGCGGCGGCGACGTCGCTCGGGTCGGTCTTGCCGTAAAGCGCCTCGGCCTCGGGCGTGCCGATGTACTCGAGAAGCGCGGTAGCGCCAGCTTGGTTCTTGACCTTCTTGCTCATCATGAACCCGTCGATCGGAGCGTCAATGGCATCTTGGGCATTGGCAGGATCGATCGCAGGGTACGGGAAGAAGTCGAGGTCGTCGAGGTCCGCGCCGGTGAACTGCTGGGCGACGAACGAGCCGAGGAGGTACATGCCGGCCTGCTTGTTGAGCAGCGTCTTTGCGGCGTCCTGCCAGATGCGGCCATTGGCGCCGGGCTGCTGGTAGGGCAGGATCTCGGCCCACTGGTTGAACACGGCCAGCACCTTCGGGTCGTCCCACGTGACCTTGTGCGCCATCAGGTCCATGTGGAACTGGAATCCGTTGA
>DASRZB010000019.1:0-2076 GCA_035653855.1 Acidothermaceae bacterium
AGCGAGGCGTAGCGGACTGCGCGCATCCAGCAGCGCCCGCGGGTGCCGCTCGGGTTTCCTGTTAGGCTCGCGCGCATGTTCCTGCTCAGGGGATTGCGGTGCATCCTGATCGCTTTCGCGTTGCTGATGATCGGCGTCGGCGCAGCGTCCGCACTGACGACGGTCACGGTCAAGCGCTGCGGCTACGCGGCCAAAGGCTTCTATGGCAAGGACGCGATCTATCCGTGGCACATGTCATGCGCGCAGGCCCGGACAATTCTTGCCGGCGCCATCAACCCACACGCCAAGCACATCAACCTGACCGCGGACGGGGCCGCCACCGGCGACGCCGGGCCGGTACTCATTGACGGCCGCTGGTGGGTGTGCGGCGGCCGTATGGGGTTCTACTTCTGCGGCTATCCCTACCGCCCGGCCTACGTCTCAGGGACCGGCGGCGGAACCACTTGGAAGGGTCCCTTCACAGAAGAGTCCGACTACAACGCGTGCTCGGCCGGGGGCACCTGCGGTCCCCGAGATGTTGTCTATCTGCCGCACTGAGCGGCATTGCGCTGGCGACAGGTCTCCGAAACACAGGACAGTCCACGAACCTGACCGGGGGAAATCCCGGTGGCTGGGCGACGCCCGGGGTCGTCCAGAGCGGGAGAGCCCGGGTCGGAGCGTCGGCACGCTTGCCGCGGGACTGAAGCCAAACGTTCGCCCGCAGCTTAGACCGACATCGCTAGCAGCGTCCCAGCTTCCCGTAGCAGCGGGGGGCGAGGCCCTCTCAAGCGATCGGTTCCCTCCCAGTTCGGGCCAGACCCTCGCCACTGCTTCGGCGACGTCTCGGTCGTCCCCCGACCGAGCCCGGCAGGCGATCGGATCGGCACGCTTGGGATCGCCGGTCGTCGAGACCTCCTTCGACGTTCGGACGTACCTGCTGGCGCACGAGTGAGTGATCCTCCATTGCGCGGCAAGCAGGTCTCCTAGGCCTTGCTGGTCAGGCTTGTGCGTCTGTGGGTTGATTGTGGGCCGATGTTGAGAGTGCGTGTTCGATGTGGCGGGCGAGTTTGTCGATTGTCTCGGCGAACTGGGTCACGGCTTCGAGTGCGCCGTGCTCGCCCCAGCCGGCGATGTAGGGGATCGTCTCGCCGTCGACGGCGAGGCCGGCGCTCGCGCTGACGAGGAACGTGACGGTGTCGACGATCACTTCAGCCTGCGCTCGCGTGTAGTGCTGGTAGTCGACGCCGAGCGCGTGCGCGCACTCGTGGATCAACGTTCGCACGCGCGCGTTTCCGGGGGCTTGCTGATCGACGACGATTCGGCGATTCGCGGGGTCGCAGCAGCCGCCAGCCGACCCGGGGATCACCTCATATGTCACCGTATATCCCAGCGATTCGGCGAATGCTTCCAAGGGCGCGAGTAGGTGTGTGTGCGAGTCGCCGGTCAGTGGCTCGCACGGCGCGTTCAGGGGTGCTGGTTCGACGCCGGGGAGCGGCTCGGTTTGGGAGAGTTCGAACACGAACGCGGTCTTGAAGAACACGCGCCGCTCGTCGGTGTCCGCGCCCTGTTGATCACGCTGCTTGACGGTGATTGGTGCGAGGATCCGCAGCGCGGTCTCGCCCTTGCGGACGCAGCGTCCGAGGTTCAGCCACGCTCGAAAGCCTGCAACGTGCTGCGGGTCGATGCCGCGCTGGTGGCATTGCAGTGCCAATAGCATGCAGTTGCCGGCAATATGTGTGAAAGGTCGCGCGGACGCGCACCCAGCGCTGCCATCCCTCGGAGCACAGCAGCTCTTGCGCTGCTTGCTTGAGTCGTTCGCGGTCGGCGCTGCGGCGCTCGTCACGCTCGGTCTCGGACAGACGAGACGATGATCTGGTTGACATCGTTGACTCCTTCGATCTGGGCCCGCCCGCTGCGGGCCTGGGCCGTCCTGACCGCACCCGGTACGGGTGCGAAAATCAGACGGCCGGCCCGCGCGGGCTCCCGCACGTCCGCGTATCTCGACCGCCGAACGTGGCCATGACAGCTGCGGTGGTCTCGCGGGCTGCGTAACGACGCCGGGGCCAGGGGCGCGTCCCCGACCCCGGCGTCCACCGG
>DASRZB010000020.1:0-3610 GCA_035653855.1 Acidothermaceae bacterium
CCGACCGCGATGTTGTGGCGCAACATGGCCGCGATGGCGACCGAGGAGATGCTTCGCGCCAACCCGATCGATGGCGTCGTGCTGCTCGGAGGTTGTGACAAGACAATTCCGGCGCTGCTGATGGCCGCGGCGTCGGTCGACCTACCGGCTGTGGTGCTTCCCGGCGGACCGATGCTCACCGGCACGTTCCGGGGAGTCGCCCTCGGTTGTGGCACAGACGTCTGGCGCCTGTCGGAGGAGGTCCGCGCGGGGACGTTGTCGAACGAGCAGTTCATCAAGTCTGAGTCGTCGATGATCCGCAGCCGCGGGCACTGCAACACCATGGGAACCGCATCGACGATGGGTCTGGTCACCGAAGCGTTGGGCATGGTGCTGCCTGGGTTGGCAGGGACGCCGGCAGCAGACAGTCGGTTGCTCGAAAGCGCGCACGAGACGGGCCGGCTCGCAGTCGAGATGGTTGCAGCAGGGCGGACTCCGTCGAGCCTGCTCACCCGCGGATCGTTCCTCAACGCGATCGTGGCGCTTGCGGCGATCGGCGGCTCAACAAACGCTGTCGTGCACCTATTGGCGATCGCCGGCAGGCTCGGCATTGACCTGAGACAAGACGACTTTGACTCGATTGGCTCCGCCGTCCCGCTGCTCGTCGATCTGCAACCTGCGGGCCGGTTCTTGATGGAGGACTTTTTCCGCGCCGGTGGTTTGCACGCGGTGCTTCGCGAAGTTCAAGATCTGCTCGATCCGGCCGCGCTAACAGTTACGGGCAAACCGCTCGTCGATCACCTAGGCGACGCGCAGATATGGGATCGCGAGGTTATCCGCCCGCGAAGCGAGCCACTGCAGGCACACGCAGGAATCGCAATCCTGTATGGAAATCTGGCACCCGACGGTGCGGTGATCAAGCCATCCGCCGCGTCACCACACCTCATGCAACATCGTGGCAAGGCGGTGGTGTTCGACTCGGTCGAGGACATGCACGCGCGCATCGACGATCCTGAGTTGGACGTCGATGCTGACTCGGTGTTGATACTGCGGGGGTGTGGACCGAAGGGCTACCCCGGCATGCCCGAAGTCGCGAACCTGCCGCTTCCGAAGAAGCTGCTCGAACAAGGCGTACGCGACATGGTTCGCATCTGTGACGGGCGTATGAGCGGGACGGCGTATGGCACCGTCGTGTTGCACGTGACGCCTGAGGCAGCAGCGGGCGGACCGCTCGCGCTGGTCCGTACCGGCGATGTGATCGTGCTCGACGTTGTCGCTCGGCGTCTCGACATCGAGATCGATGCCGCAGAGCTAGGTGCACGTCTGCCTGACGCCGCAACTGTCAATGCCTACGCACGGCCGACCCGCGGCTGGGAACAGCTCTACGTGCAGACCGTGCAGCAAGCCAACCTCGGTGCAGATCTCGACTTTCTCCGCGGCTCGAGCGGCGACAAGGTGTCTCGCGAATCCCACTGATAGCCGGTCTACGTGCGGGGATCGACATGCACCTTCGGGCCCGGTCCGGCTCCAGTCGGTCGGTTGCCGGCGAACAGTGCGGGCACCTCGTCGAGACCGATCGTTGCGGCGACGAGTGGCCGCGGATCGACCGCACCGGATGCGTACTGTTCGACCGCTGACGCGATTCCGGGCGAGCCGCTGAGGATAGCCACGGCCGTGACGTCCTTGAACACCATCGCTCGAGTGTCGAGCACGCTCGGCGACCCGGCGAGGCCGATGAACACTGCTCGTCCACCGGGCTGGACGAGATCAACTGCACGTGCGGGCAGCAGTGGATCGTTCGACGCATCGATGACAGCGTCATAGGGCACCGTCGGCAACTGCTCGATGTTGTAGACGGCGAAACCGCCGAGAGACTCCGCAAAGCGCAATGCCCGTTCAGAACGATCCGCAACCGTGACCTCGCCACCTTGCGCCAGTGCGAACTGTGCAGCGAGCAGCCCGATCGTCCCCGCGCCCAGGACGAGTACCGGAGCACCTGGCTTGATGGCGGCACCCCAGGCTGCGCGCAATGAATTGGCGCCAGGTTCGACCATCGCACCAGCCGTTGCGTCAACCTGGTCAGGCAACGCGTACAGCGAGGACACCGGCACCAGAAGGTGCTCGGCGAGCGCCCCCGGATAGCGACCGCGCAGACCAACCTCGGACCGGTTCTCGCACGCGTATTGCCGACCGTGCAGGCAGAGATAGCAATGACCGCAGCCAATTTGAGTATCGCCGGTCGTCCGCTTACCTATCCATGAGCTGGCGACACCTTCGCCGACAGTGCGGACCGTGCCGCACCACTCGTGTCCCAGTCGCACGGGATAAGACGAGATGCCGTTGTGGAGATATGGCATTTCGCCCGTGTAGAACTCGACATCAGTGCCACACACCCCGACGCGCTCAACGTCGACGACTACCTGACCTGGCCCGGCAACTGGTGGCGCGACGTCGTCGACTGCAGCAACTCCTGGGGCGGTAATCACCAACGCTCGCATGACCTGTCCTTCGATCGCATTGTGGTCGCTATACCGTTGCCGCCCGTAGGGCGAGATTATCGGACGACGCACTCAAGCGGGTTGCGCAAACTGGGAAGGGCTCGACGATGACACGGACAGCGCTCGTGACCGGCGGACTCAGTGGGCTCGGAGCCGCGTGCGCGGCCCGACTCGCAGGCGATGGCATCAAGGTCATCACGATGGACATCCATGCGAACGCCGACTTTGTCGTTGACGTTGCAGATCCCGTTGCCGTTGCGTCCGCCGCCGCCGACATAGGGGCCATCGACATTCTCGTCAACAGCGCCGGCGTCGTGGGACCGAACAAGCCGTTGTGGGAGATCGACTACGAGGACTGGAGTGCGGTCTTCGCTGTCAATGTGCTCGGCACCTTTAATCTGTGCCATGCGTTTGTGCCCGAGATGCGTGCGTCGGGCTGGGGTCGCGTCGTGAACTTCGCGAGCATGGCAGGCAAGGATGGCAATCCGAACCTGTCGGCCTACTCCGCCTCGAAGGGCGCGGTGATCGCGATGACGAAGTCGCTCGGCAAGGAACTCGCTACGACCGGCGTCTTGGTGAATGCGATCGCACCGGCGGTCTTCGCGACCCCCATGAATGCCGCCAATACGCCTGAAGTACTCGCCTACATGACGAACCTAATTCCGATGAAGCGGCTCGGTAGACCTGAAGAGGTTGCCGAACTCGTCGCGTGGCTCACGTCCGACAGGATGACCTTCTCCACCGGAGCGGTGTTCGACATCAGTGGCGGCCGCGCGACCTACTAAGCGCGTCAAGCCCATTGGTCGGGGTGACATTGGTCGGGGTGGCGGGATTTGAACCCACGGCCTCTGCGTCCCGAACGCAGCGCGCTGCCAAGCTGCGCTACACCCCGATGGAACATTGCAACTCTGGGAGTCTAGCCGACGCCCCGACCCCGTCGAACCAGCCGAACCCAAACCTCAATGAACGGCGACCAGCGTGAGCAGGGTTGCCTCTGGCGGGCAGGCGAACCGCACCGGCGCGTAGGGGGACGTGCCGAGCCCCGCCGAGACGTGCAACCAAGTGCCGTCATAGCGGGACAACCCGCGAGCCCGACCGCGGTCGAGGCCGCAGTTCGTGACCAGCGCCCCATA
>DASRZB010000021.1:0-2836 GCA_035653855.1 Acidothermaceae bacterium
TTGGAGACGCTGCCGGTGACCTCCTGGGCGTGGCGCAAGACCGCCAAGCGGTGCCGGATCTTGCGCTGCTGTTCGATCTCGGTCATGGAGCTGTCCTCTCACAGACAGGCCCCGCTGTAAACGACCTTCGTCAGTTTTAGAGCTAGGTGGCAGTCTCGCCAGCCGGCTCGTGCAGTGCGTCACCGGTATCGCCATGCGGCGCGGTGGCGATCACGACCGCCGCCGCGAGGGCGATGCCCAGCGCACCCAGCGCGACCACCACGTGCCATTCCGGCCGGGCGAGTCGCTCTTGAAGGAGCGCGGCGCCGAGCGCCACCGCGACGATCGGACTGGCAACCGAACCCGAGGCGACCGTCGGCGCGAGCTTGCCGGTCGCCAGGCCGAACTGCTGGAAGACGACGCCAAGCACGGCCAGGATGCCCACCATGTAGGTCTTGGGGTCGGCAAGGACGGCGCTCAATCCGCTATGCAGTTCGGCCAGGACCGGCTTTGCCATCACCGCCAACAGACCCGCGGTGGCACCTGACACCGTCCCGTTCGCGGCCGCCCGAAGCGACGGGCCGCCGTGATTGCTGATTGCAAGTACCGCGCCGCAGATCACCATCACCACGATCGTCGCGGTCAGCCACGCGGCGCTCGGCGCGTCGCTGCGCCCGTTCGCCGGATTGCCGACCTTCGCGAACACCGAAAGTCCGACCACGATGACGACTGCCGCGAGGATCTCCCGCTTGGCGACGTGCTGCCCGGTCAGCCACACGCCGAGCGGGAGTACGAACACCAGGGTCATTGTCAAGAAGACCTGGACGATCGAGACGCGACCGTGATCAAGCGCGGCGGCCTGGAACGCCCAGCCCACCACCATGACCCCGAACGCCACGAGCCACACCGGCCGGGCGACGAGTTGCAAGAGCGAGCGAGGATTGCCCAGCGAGACGTTCGGAACCTGATACGTGCCCCGCTGCTGCATGACGGTCGACAGCGCAAACGCGAGTGCGGAGATGAGTGCAAGAACGACGGCGATGAGAATGTCCTGGTCGGGTCGCCACCGGGCCACACGGGAACGGTGACCCTGCGCTTGGCGGCCAGGCGGCAGCGCCTCGCCGGCTCGTGCACACTCTACCCTGGATGCTCTTCGTCACGCTTACGCTCTTCGGTCTGCTGATCGCGCTGCGGCCGCTGGGCGTCACTGCCGTCCTCTTGCTGCTCGCAGGCAAACGCGGCACGATTCGCTCGTTGGGCTTCGCCCTCGGATGGGTCATCACGATCGCCGTCATCGGCGTCGCCGTGGTCGTCGTCTTCCAGGGCGCCCAACGCACTGCATCGCAGCGCGCGGTCTCGCACGCCGCCCTCGTAATCGAGTTCGTCGTCGGTGTGTGTGCGCTGATCGCGGCAGTGGTGATGTTGCGACGCTCGCGGTCCCGTCTGGCCGAGCGACGCCCGCCGCAGTGGCTGGGGCGGCTGGACAAGGTCGGGGTGACATTGGCGTTCCTCGCAGGGGTCGTCACGGTGAGCCATCTCACGGTGGCCGTCGCCTCGGTCGAGATCTACCGTGCGCATCTGCCCGAGGCCGACGTCGCCCTCGCACTCGGATGGCTGGTGATCGTCGGCACATCGAGCATCGTGGTGCCAGTCGTGCTCGTCGCGGTCGCGCCCGAGCGCTATCGGCCGCGCCTGGCGCAGTTGACGGAATCGATCAACGCGCACTCACACGAGATGGCGATCGCGATCGTCGCCGTGCTGGGCGCGTACCTGATGTTCCGCGGGATCTCAGCCCAGCTGTAGGTCCGTCGTCGTGCACGGGACGTTGGCCTCGCAGCGACCCCCGTTCCCGCCGTCCGACGTGACGACGCTGCCGGAGGGGATCGTCCGCGTTGCCGCTCGGCCGACGGTTGCCCACAAGCAAGCTGCTCGATTGGGTAGCGTTCAGCCAAATTCCGGCGACCCACATCGATCTCGGCGTCGTCTGAGTGCTCGCACCACACATTCGAGCAGGGGTGCAACGGATGCCGGAGGGGCTCTCGCCCTCGGAAGTCGGCAGGGAGATCGGCAAGCACGCCGGCGCTTCGGATCACGATCGCCGCGCGCGAACGCTGTCGATCGTCGAGGCGCTGCTGCTGTCGCTCGTGGCGGTGCTCGCGGCGTTCTCGGGGTATGCGGCAGCCAAATGGGGTACCGAGTCGTCGGTCTCGCTTGCACGGGCCTCCGCGCTCCGAACAAAGGCCAACCGAGCCGACCTCGAAGGCCTGCAGATCCGCACAATCGACTCGGTGTCGTTCAACGCCTGGTTCTCCGCCTACATCGCAGGCAACACGAACGCGGAGCAGCTCGCCGAAAAGCGCCTGCGTCCGGGCTACCGGCCGGCGTTCTACGCATGGCTGGCCACTGATCCGGCGCACAACGCCGCCGCACCACCAGGACCGGCCTACATGCCGCAATACGTGATTCCCCAAGAGACGGCTGCCGCCGCGTTCGACAGGCAGGCCGATGCCGAGTTCGCATCCGGGTCCGCAGCCGGTGCGACCGGCGACAAGTACGTGCGCGACACGGTGTTCCTGGCGACCGTGTTGTTCCTGGTCGGGATCAGCAGCCACTTCCCGCTCCGCCAGGCGCGCTACGCCCTGATCGGCGTCGGAACGCTGATCCTGATCTTCAGCGTGATCCAGCTGCTCGGCCTCCCCGGGCCGCCGGGCGGCCTCTAGATGATTGATTCCACGGCGGTCGCCGTGGCGAAGGGGTTTTGTACAGAGAGGCCGAAGTCGGCGGTGCTAACCAGACCGTCGACCTGGAGGCCACGATGGACGCCGACCTCGACACTCTTGTGCATTGCCGTTTATTG
>DASRZB010000022.1:0-3752 GCA_035653855.1 Acidothermaceae bacterium
CAAGCCGACCGCGGCCTGCTGTTCTCTCTCGTTGGCACCGGCGTCGACCGCGATCACGTCGGCACCGAGCGCGCGCAATACCCGCGCGCACGCAACACCTGAAATCCCAACCCCAGCAACGCAAACCGTCAACTCGTGCCAAGGCGCATCATGGGCCGCTGCAGGCAACCATGACGGAATCACGACTGCCATGTGATCCACTCGGCGTAGAAAATGCCAAGGCCGAGGGCAACGGCGAGACCCGCGATGATCCAGAACCGGATAACGATCGTCACCTCGGCCCATCCCTTGAGCTCGAAATGATGCTGCAGCGGCGCCATCTTGAACACGCGGCGATGCGTCATCTTGAAGTAGCCGATCTGGATGAGGCTCGACATCGTGATGACGACGAAGAGTCCTCCCAGCACCGCGAGCAGCAACTCGGTATGAGTCATGATCGCCATGCCTGCCAGCGCGCCGCCGAGTGCTAGTGACCCCGTGTCGCCCATGAAGATACGTGCGGGTGCAGCGTTCCACCACAGAAAGCCTGCGCACGCACCCGCAAAGCCGGCCGCCAGGATCGCGAGATCGAAGGGATCACGCACCGGATAGCAGCCTGCGGAGCCTTTGCTGATGCAGTCGTTGCGCCCTTGCCAGAACGTCATGATCACGAACGCGGCAAAGATCATGGTCGACGCGCCCGTGGCGAGACCGTCGAGACCGTCGGTGAGGTTCACCCCGTTCGATGTCGACGAGACCATCACGAGCGCCCACACGACAAAACCGACGGCACCGAGCGCCACCGTGGTGTCTCGCACAAACGAGATATGGGTCGACGCAGGATGAATACCCGTGCTGTCAGGGAACTGCAGCACGAGAACACCGAACACGACCGCGACGAGTGTCTGCCCCAGCAGCTTTGTACGTGCCCGAAGACCGAGGTTGCGCTGCATCCGAACCTTGATGAAGTCGTCGAGAAACCCCACCAACCCAAGGCCGGTCGCGAGCCCGAGCACCAGCAAGCCAGACGCAGTTGGGCCGCTCGCACTCAACATGTTCCCAGCCGCGTAGCCGAGAATCGCGGCGATCAGAATGACGGTGCCACCCATCGTCGGGGTACCGCGCTTGGTGTGATGCGTCGTGGGTCCGTCGTCGCGGATCAACTGCCCATAACCGCGTTGGCGGAGAAACCTGATCGCGAACGGTGTGCCGAACAGCGACACAATCAGCGAGATAGTGCCCGCGGCCAGGATCCCCTTCACTCGTGCGCTCCGGCTTGGCTATTAGGCCCGCCCAGCAAGGCCTCAGCAACGCGCTGCAAGTCAGCGGAACGTGATGCCTTCACCAGCACGATGTCGCCGTGACTGAGGTCCTTCTCGACTAGGGAAACCGCTTCAGCAACTCCGTCGACCACGGTGATCCGCGCCGGATCCAGCCCAGCCTCGATTGCACCGTCGGCGATGCCCTGCGCCGCAGTACCAACAACGACAAGTTGATGGACGCCGATCAGTGCCGCCGCAGCGCCGACCTCGCGATGCGCTGTCGCTGCCGTCGGACCGAGTTCGGCCATCACCCCGAGGACAGCGCGCATTCGACGTGGCGTGCGCGCACTATCTCCGCCGGAGCCCATGGCGCCCAGCGCCGCCAACGCGGCCTTCATGGATTCTGGGTTCGCGTTGTACGCATCGTTGATGACGACGACACCGTCGGAGCGCTCCGACACCTGCATGCGCCACCGGCTGACTGCTTGGCTTCGCGCCAACCCTGCCGCGACTGCTTCGACGTCGAGACCAAGCTCCAGCGCCACGGCGGCTGCGGCAAGTGCGTTCGAGACGTGGTGCGCGCCATGCAACGACAGCGACACTTCGACGTCGCCGCGAGCGGTGAGCATCCGAAAGGTCGGCCGCGCTAGCTCATCGAGCACAACATCGACCGCTCGGATATCCGCTTGCCTACCGAGCCCGAACGTCACCACGCGCGCGCCGGTCCGCGACGCCATGGCAACCACGGCATCGTCGTCGGCATTGAGCACCGCAAGACCGTCGTCCGGAAGAGCCTCGACGAGCTCGCCCTTGGCCTGCGCTACCGCGGTTCGGCTGCCGAACTCGCCAAGATGCGCGGCGCCGACGTTGAGCACAATGCCGACCTGCGGCCGCGCGATCCCGCACAGGTACGCAATGTGATCGAGTCCGCGTGCGCTGTATTCGAGGACCAGATACCTGGTGTCGGCATCGGCCCGCAGCACGGTGAGCGGCAGCCCGACCTCGGTGTTGAGCGACCCTTCGGGCGCAACCGTCGGTGCGAGTGTCGTCAGGAGTTGGCCAACGATGTCCTTCGTGCCCGTCTTGCCGCTCGACCCGGTGATTCCGACAACCACAGGGCTTGCCAGCCGGTGCAGGTAGCCGCGCGCAAGGTCACCAAGAGCGCGCACGGTGTCGCCAACGACAACGGCGGGAACCGCGACGGGTCGGCTCGCCAGAACAACCGGAGCCCCGTCGGCGACTGCCTGCGCGACGAACTCGTGCCCATCGACGCGTGCGCCTGAGACCGCAACGAAGAGACACCCGCGAGTAACGCGGCGCGAGTCAACGACCACTGGGCCGATAACCGGCGCGGCCGGATCAGCAAGGTCCGACACCAGGCCGTGACTTAGTTGTGCGATCTCCCTAACCGTCAGCGTCATCATGAAGCGCCGGCACCGTTGGTCAACGCAGCGAGTTCAGCGCGCAAGACAGCGCGGTCGTCGAACGGGTGCACCACGCCGCCGACCTCCTGGCCTTGTTCATGACCCTTACCGGCGACGACGACGACATCACCGGCCCGAGCCTGACTGACAGCAACCTGGATCGCCGTCTTCCTGTCGAGTTCGACGATCACCTCGCCGCGCTGCTCCGGGCCGACTCCCATCGCACCGTCGAGCATCGCGGCAAGGATCTCTTCCGGATCTTCGCTGCGCGGATTGTCGCTGGTCAGCACCGCCACATCGGCGAGGCGCGCGGCGGCCGCACCCATTAGTGGCCGTTTCGCGCGGTCGCGGTCACCGCCGCAGCCAAGGACGACGATGAGTCGGCCGGTTGTGGTCGGGCGCAATGCGGTCAGTAGCGTCACGACCGCGTCCGGAGTATGCGCGTAGTCGACGAGGGCCGTAAACGGTTGCGACACCGAGACGGCCTCCATCCGGCCCGGCACGGCGAGCACGTCGGCGATGCCGCGGGCGGCCGCTTGCGGGTCGATACCAGCGACGACGAGTGTGACGAACGCCAGCAAGGCGTTGGCGATGTTGAACGCCCCAGGAAGCTGGATCGAGACCGAAGCAACGACGTCAGGGCCGTGCACGACGAAGTCGGTGCGGCTGTCCGGACCGACTGACACGTCGCTCAGCCACCACTGTGCATCGCGGGTCGTTGCCGAAACCGTGATCAGCGGGATCTCTGCCGGATTACCTGCGAGGCCAAGCAATCGTCGTCCGTGCTCGTCGTCGACGTTGACCACGCCCACCCTCGCGAACTGCGGGGTGAACAATCGCGCCTTCGCGTTGAAGTAGTCGTCGAGATCCGCGTGGAAATCCAGATGGTCCTGAGACAAGTTACTGAAGGCCACTACCTCGAACGCTGTGCCATCGACCCTATGCAACGCAAGCGCGTGGCTGGAGACCTCCATCGAGACCGAGCCGACGCCGCGTTCGACCATCACGGCCAGCAATGCCTGCAGGTCGGGGGCTTCCGGCGTCGTGCGTGCACTCGGGGCAACCCACTCGCCGATCCTGGTCTCGA
>DASRZB010000023.1:0-3100 GCA_035653855.1 Acidothermaceae bacterium
GATCTGGCCGACGACGCCTCTCACGCCCGGTCGGCGGTGCGAGGTGCCGAGGTAGCTCCCGCCGGTCGCGGCGAGCGCGGCCACCGATTCGGGGCGGATCTTGGAAGGGCCGGCACCGAACCGGCCATCGCTGGGTTTAAGGTCGGCCGGAATCTCGATCTTCTCGGTCGCGTCGGTCACGGGAAGGCTCCCTTAAAGCTGCACGGGTGGGTTCGGCGACGCTGCCGGTGCTCATTGTCGCAGGTCCGCGCTCGTCACCCGCGCCCCCCTATTCGTCGTGATCATGCACGAAGTAGGTAGTGGCGGGCCCGTGGCTGCCAACTTTGTGCGTGATCGCGCGCGTAGTCGCGGGCGCCGTCGCGGCGAATGCCTGCCTGTGCGCAACCAGAACGTTCGCCACAACTAACTCCAGTGGTCGGTCGCGCCGCCCGAACCACCGCCACCTTGACCACATGCCGATGCCGAAGCCTGTCCCCGTCCGCACTCCAAGGTCAGCCATTCTCCACCGCAACCGCCCGGCAGGCCGGGGTCACGTCGTGGCAACTGAGCGGTTCGCGGTACGGCTCAGCGTTCCACGGAGTCCACCACGTGGGTCGAATCGAGGGACTCACGGCCCGGTGTGCCGCCGCGCTGGCGGGCTCAGACGTGGCCGTGAGCTACCTCCCAGCCGGGGACGGACGACGCGGGCCGGGTGCCGGGGCCAATGTAGCGAGCCGATGGCCGGATCAGGCGCCCGGTGCGCTTCTCCTCGAGCACGTGGGCGCTCCAGCCTGCCACCCGTGCGCAGGTAAACATCGCCGCGAACATGTGCGCAGGAACGGCGGCCAGGTCGAGGATCAGCGCTGCCCAGAACTCGACGTTCGTCTCGATCGGTCGGTCCGGACGACGGGCGCGCAGCTCGGTGAGCGCCGCCCGCTCGAGCGCGGCTGCTGCCTCGAAACGCGGCGACCCGAGCTCCTCCGCGACCCGACGCAGCACGCGGGCGCGTGGGTCCTCGGCGCGATACACCCGGTGGCCGAATCCCATCAGCCGCTCATGTCGATCGAGCAGGTTCTTCACGTAGCCTTCGGCGTCACCGGTCTTCTCGACTTCCTCGACCATGTGCAGCACCCGTGTCGGCGCACCGCCGTGCAGCGGGCCGGACATCGCCCCGATTGCCGCGGAGAGTGCGGCCGCGACGTCGGCGCCAGTCGACGCCACGACGCGAGCGGTGAACGTCGACGCGTTGAGCCCATGCTCGGCGGCCGACACCCAGTAGGCGTCGAGCGCCTTGACCTGGAGCGGGTCGAGTTCGCCCCGCCACTGCAGCAGGAACTGCTCGACCGCGGTGGTGCCCTTCTCGACCTCGCTGTGCGGCACCGGCGTCTCGTCGCCGCGCGCGGATTGCGCGACGTACGACAGCGCGGTCACCGACGTCTGGGCCAGTTCGTCACGAACCTGGGTGTCATCGAGGTCGAGGATCGGCTTGAAACCGAGCTGCGGAGCGAGTGTCGCGATGCCGGCCTGGACGTCGACCCGGACGTCACCGGAGCGCACCGGCAGTACCAGCGTGTTGAACGGCGGCAGCCCGGGGGTGAACGAGTTGTCGACCAACAGGCCCCACACGTCGCCGAAGGACGTCTGGCCGACCAGCTGCTCGATGTCGACGCCGCGGTAGCGCAGCGATCCGCCGTCCTTGTCGGGTTCGGCGATCACGGTTTCGAACGCGATGACCCCTTCGAGGCCTGGAACGAAGTCGGACATCAGCGGCACTCCTCGCTCTGTTCACGGGCCACGGGATCACACGCGGCGGTCTTCACATTGTCCCCGTTACTGTGCGGGTTGAACGAGCAGGTCCTGCTGAGAATGCCGAAACCCCGGAAATGCGGGGGTGCTTCTAAATGCCGAGGTGCTTCTAAATGGACGCCGACCAGGTGGCAGCTCTGCGAGTGCACTACGCAGATATCGGCCTCGACGAGGCCGATCTTGCGGCCGATCCGATGACGCAGTTCGCGGGGTGGCTCGCCGAGGTGGTCGAGCTCGGGATTCCGGAGCCTAATGCGATGGTGCTGTCCACCGCGAACGCGAACGGGCAGCCGAGCAGCCGTCACGTGCTGCTCAAAGGAGTCAGGCCCGACGGGTTCGTCTTCTTCACCAACTATGGCTCTCGAAAAGGTCGTGAACTGGCAGCGAATCCGCTGGCCAGTCTGTGCTTTCCCTGGTTTTGTATCGGACGCCAAGTCATCGTGACCGGTCTTGTGACCAAGGTCACGAAGGAGGAATCGCAGGACTACTTCGCTTCACGGCCCCGCACCTCGCAGCTTGGCGCGTGGGCAAGCGCACACCAATCCGACCTGGTTGCGAACCGTGCCGCACTCGACAATGCCTACGCGCAGGTCGAAGCCAAGTACGCCGACGTCGACGCGATCCCGACCCCGCCGTTTTGGGGTGGGTTCTTGCTGGCGCCGGTAACCGTGGAGTTCTGGCAGGGCCGCAACGCGCGCCTTCATGATCGGCTGCGCTTCCGCCGGATCGACGGCCCGGACGGCCCAGAGGGCCAGGCGGCTCCGTGGATCGTCGAGCGGTTGTCGCCCTAGCTCCGACCTGAACCTAAGGACGGGCCCGGACCCGCTCGGCCGGCCGGTTCGCCGGCCAGCGCCCGGGCGGCCACCTCGAGATCGGCCACCAGGCCCGCGTACGCCTCGTCGCGATCGGTGGCCCGAAGTACTGCCGATGGGTGCACCGTCGGCACGAGCAGAATGCTTCGTCGGTCGGCTGCGGCCATACCTGGTGGAGGCCACGCGATGGCGGTACCCCGCGACCTGGTTACCCGAAAATCGTTACCCATCAGCGATTTTCCGGCCGTCGCACCCAGCGCGACGATGACGTCAGGGTCAATGGACCGGAGTTCGGCGGCCAGCCACGGGCGGCATGCGACGACCTCGCGTTGCTCGGGAGTCTGATGAATGCGGCGCTTTCCCTCGCCCTCCTGGGTGAACTTGAAATGCTTCACCGCGTTGGTCACGTACGTCTGCTCACGGTCGATACCGGCGTCGTTTAATGCTCGGTTCAGCAAGATCCCGGCAGGTCCGACGAACGGCAGACCGCGTCGGTCTTCCTG
>DASRZB010000024.1:0-3690 GCA_035653855.1 Acidothermaceae bacterium
GCCCGGCACAGATCGACGATGTAGCTCAACACCTCGGGCGCGACCGACACCCGGGCCGCCGCTGCCCGGCCTGCAGCCAACTCAGTGGTGCCGGCAACGGCACGCAGGCCGGCCGCCGCGAGGTCGCGTGGATCGAACCCATCCGCGTGCCGCCGCAGCATCCCGAACTCGTCGTCGCGACCGGGCAGCGCAACGTTGAGCTTCACCAGGAACCGGTCGAGCTGGGCCTCGGGCAACGGATAGGTGCCTTCGTACTCGACCGGGTTCTGGGTGGCGATCACCATGAACGGGTCGGGCAGCGGCCGTGGCAGGCCGTCGACAGAAACCTGCCGTTCCTCCATCGCCTCGAGCAGCGCGGCCTGCGTCTTGGGCGGCGTGCGGTTGATCTCGTCGGCAAGTAGCAGGTTCGTGAACACCGGCCCCTTGCGGAACTCGAACTCGGCCGTGCGCGCGTCGTAGATGAGCGACCCCGTCACGTCGCCAGGCATCAAGTCGGGGGTGAACTGCACCCGCTTCGTGTCGAGCGACAAGGCCGCCGCGAGCGATCGAACGAGCAGCGTCTTCGCAACCCCTGGCACACCTTCGAGCAGCACATGCCCGTCCGCGAGCAACGCGATGACGAGGCCACTCACGACAGCGTCTTGCCCGACGACGGCCTTGGCCACCTCGGCCCGCACTGCGGCGAACGCGTCTCGCGACTGCTCGGTGGAACCGGTCGACGTCACGTCCGGAGTACCTCCTGCTCGAGGGCGGTCAGTGCTTGCGCCAGCGTCACCAGTGTGAGGTCATCGGCCGGTGTCGAACCGTATAGGAGGCCCTCGACCTGCGCGGCGGGCTGCCCCACCCGTGCAGCGACGGCCTGGATAAGAGCCGCCGGCTGTGGCCGCGGACCCAGGCCGAGCCGGTGACCGAGCCGATCCCGCGTTCCATCACGCAACGCGTCAGCGGCGGTGTTGAGCGAGTGCGATCGCCGGTACAGACGCGAGCGGCCGCGCACGGTCTCAGATTGCCGGACGACGACGGGCAGGTCTTCTGGCACCAGTCGACCAAGTCGACGGCCACGCCAGATCGCGATGACGATGATGGCGATCACCAGTTGCAGGAACGCCAACTTCAACCGGCTCGGCAACAGCGATTCGACACTCGCGTTTCCGCTGCTCGACACAGGAGCGATCTGCGGTGGCACCAGCCACACGACGTCCGCGTGCGTATCGAGAAGCCCTAGGGCAAGGGCAGCGTTGCCGTCGGTGCCTAGTGATGAGTTCATCAGCGGCGTGCCGTCAGACAGCAACGTGACCTGATGGCCCGAGGTCGCAAACGTCACCAGCGCAAAGCCGTCGCCGCCGTCGGGATAGCAGCCTTGCCCGCCAGTCGGCACGGTGTATCCGCCGCCGGTCAGTTGCGCCGAACCCGCCACTGTGGCGGCTTTCAACGAACACGACGGTTGTCGCAGGGTATTGCCGTCGTCAGGTTGGGTCGCGAGTGGCAAGCCCAACGCTTGGATCTCGTCAAGCCCCGCGCCGACAACAACGAGATCGGCGTGCGACGAACCGATGATGGTCAGTTCGTCGGTACTCAACAACTGTGGCGACACCACCACCAGCGTCATGCCCGGCACGGCGACTTCCTCTGCAGTTGCGGCGTCGGTCTCCCTGAGCACGTGCACGCCGCGTTGTGCGAGCAAGACCGAAAGAGCATGAGTGCCGGACGGCGTGTAGGACTGCGGATCGAGCGGTTTGCCGGCCTTCCCCGAACCCAGTGCGACGATGATCGCGCCGATCACGAGCACAACGCCGGCGCCGATCAACACACGTATACGCCGCCAACGCTGGCGGATCGTTGGGTCAGCGCTCCAGCCCGTGCGGATCGGACCGCTGTCAGGTCTCGTCGTGAGTTCGTCGAGGGCGGTCACGTGCTGCCCACCAGTCCGCGATGCGAGCCGGCGACGCGAGCATCGAGCCTGCGCAGCAACTCCTCGTCGGCGGCGGTCGCCGTGCGGCCGCCGTACCAAACCTCGTCGAAGATGGACGTCGCGTTGCGCAAATCATCGGCAAGCGCGGGCAACTGCACTCCTGCTTCGCGACTCAGCTCGGCAGCGGTTCGGCCGGGGCGCGGATCGAGCACACCACGCTGTTCGAGCTCGCGCGCGATCGCCCGCAGCCGTTCACGGATCGCCTCCGCCCACAAGCCATCGGCCGCGAACTGGGCCGCTGCCCTTCGATGGTCGTCGGCCGTGGTCTCGCCGATCCCGAAGATCGGCTGATCGCTAGCGCGTGCCGTCCGCCGCAACGTACCGACGCGGACCACGATCAGCGCCACCACAGCCGCAACAATCACGACGATGAGGAAGAGTCCGATCCCGTGCCCCGGTGCGTGACGAGTGCTCGCGTCGAGCACTTTCTGCAGCCTCTTCAGCAACCACTCGAGGCCGCGGTCGATCAGCGACGGATCGTTTCGGTGGTAAGCGCGTTTCGCCAGCTCCGCGCGCGCGGCCGCTTGTGCGCCGCCGCGCGTTACCGGGTTTGGGCTTGGCGGAGCCGCCGCAAGCCAACCCCACCTGTTCACGTCGCCGGGGACGCTTGCGTTGCCGTTGCCGGTTGCGCCGCCGCTCGCGCGGCCTGCGTCAGTTGTACGTCGAGGCCCTCTGCGCGCATGCGGCGATCGATGTAGATCAGTGTCAGCGATGCCGCAATGAGCGGCTGGGTAAGCATCCAGACGACCGCACCGAGGATCACCAGCAACACCAGCGCTGTGGTCGACGGCGTCTTTCCGTTCAACGCAGACGGAAGCAACACGAGGACGAGTGGGACCGACAGGATGCTGGCTGCGACCGAGACGATGATCTGCACGAGCGCTCGCAAACCCCACGTGCGCCAGAACGCACCCTTCACCAACCGCCATGACCTAGCAATCGATGCGCCCGGTCCGCGACGTTCGAGGATGAAGATCGGCACGGCGACCGCAAGCCGCCCCCACAACAACGGACCCAAGATCAACGCGGCCAGCCCGCCCACCACACCAACGAAGATGCCCAAGCCGGTACTGACCGCGCCGAGCACGATGCCGACGATGATCAGGACAAATGGGGTCCACGGCAGGATCTCCGCGAGCACCGACACCACCAGCAGACCGAACCACCGCTGACGAACCGCGGCGATGATTTCGTGACCGTCCGCGCGTTGACCGATGACGGCCTTGCCGACGACGCCCGTCACGACACCGGCGAGGACGGCAACGCACAGCGCGTCGACCGCCAAGGTGGCGGCTGATCCGGCCAGTGAGGTGGCGACGGTGTGCAGGTTCTGGGTGCTGTCGCCGGTGTTGTTAGCGCTGAACGACGTCGAGCCGAAAGTGCCGGGCACGTTGTTCAGCGCGAGGCCGACGACGAGACGGATGAGCTCCGCAACGACCGAGAGCACCGCAGCGAATCCGAACACGATTCGCGGGTACTTGCGGATCGTGGAGAAGCTGCCATCAAGGACTTCTCCGACCGACAGCGGCCGCAACGGCACGATGCCCGGCTTGTACTCCTGCTGGTAGCCGCCCCACTGGCCGTACTGGGGACCGCCGTATTGCGGGTACTGCCCGTACTGGGGTGGCGGGGCGTACTGCGGCGGTCCGTACTGGGGTGGCGGTCCGTACTGGGGTGGCGGTCCGTACTGCGGCGGTGCTCCGAACCGCGGGTCCGGC
>DASRZB010000025.1:0-4767 GCA_035653855.1 Acidothermaceae bacterium
AGACGGCGACGATGGCGAGGTCATCACCCCGAGCGCTACCGACTGGGGAGTGTCGCTCGGAGAGCCATCCGGCGGCCTCCCCATTGACGTCCCACGGATGGACGAGGACGGCACTGGTCCGGCGATCGACGTGATGGCCGCCACGGATGAGTCCGAGGCGGCAGAGCCCGTCGCTCAGCTCGCGAGCACGGGAGGTCGTTGGCGGTCGCGCTCGGCGGGGTAGGTGTCCTGGCTTCCCGGAGCCCATCACACGACCCGTCGGACGGCGCAGAGGCAGCGCAGTCCGGCGGGTTGCGGTTCGACTCGTGAGACCTGCGCGCCGAATGTCCACTAGCTCGCTAGGCATTGAACGGGTGTGGCACCCTCGGCATATGACGCCCCGCGCCGGCATGCCTGCACTCAGGCTCGTTGCGCGCCTGCACGTCGACTTGCTGCGCGTCTCTAGCGCGGCCTGTCTGCCGGCTGCCTGATCCGTCGCCCCCGTCCGGGCGCGGTCGCCCGGCTGCCCTGGTTCGCACCTGGCTTGACTGCGCCTGCCGATTCGAAGGACCTTCGCGCATGTCGGCACCGACCACCTCCACCGGCTCACCACCTGCGGACGCCAGCCAGCCCGGCGTCCCGCGGGTTAAGACCGCGCACGCTGATAAGGGCAAGTCCCGCGGTCAGGGGCAGTGGGCGCTTGGCCTGCGCGAGCCGCTCAACCCCAACGAGCGGATGAAGAAGGACGACGATGCGCTGCACGTTCAGCGCCGCATCCTCGACATCTATGCACAGGCCGGCTTCGACTCCATCGACGGGTCCGACCTGCGCGGCCGGATGCGTTGGATGGGGCTCTATACCCAGCGCCGTCCGGGCATCAGCGGCGGGAAGACCGGGCTGCTCGAGCCGGAGGAGCTCGACGACCGCTACTTCATGATGCGGATCCGGATTCCCGGCGGGCAGCTCAGCGTCGAACAGCTGCGGGCGATCGGACACATCGCTACTACTTACGGTCGCGACCTCGCTGACGTCACCGACCGGCAGAACATCCAGCTGCACTGGATCCGCATCGAAGACGTCCCGGCGATCTGGGACGAGCTCGAAGCGGTCGGTCTGCGCACCCTCGAGGCGTGCGGCGACTCACCGCGCAACGTGCTTGGTTGCCCGGTGGCCGGCGTCGACGCAGCCGAGATCGCTGACCCGACACCGCATATCCGCGAGATCGACGCGCTCTACGTCGGTGACCCCGCGTTCTCGAACCTGCCCCGCAAGTTCAAGACCTCGATCACCGGCTGCGGTCCGCTGTGCACCATCCACGAAATCAACGACGTCTCTTTCGTCGGCGTCATCGGTTCAGACGGCAGTCCCGGATTCGACCTATGGGTCGGCGGCGGCTTGTCGACGAACCCGATGATGGCACAACGGCTCGGCGTCTTTGTCAGACCCGATCAAGTGCGCGAGGCATGGGTCGGCGTCATCAGCATCTTCCGCGACTACGGCTACCGGCGCCTGCGCACCCGTGCACGGTTGAAGTTCCTCGTCGCCGACTGGGGCGCGCCGAAGTTTCGCGAAGTGCTCGAGAAGGAGTACCTCGGCTACGCGCTGCCCGACGGACCGCCACCTATCGAGCCGGCCGATGGGCGACGCGACCACGTTGGTGTGCACCCGCAGAAGGATGGCAAGTTTTACGTCGGCTTCGCGCCGCGAGTTGGCCGACTGAGCGGCACCAAACTGAACCAGATCGCCGACATTGCGCAGGCTCACGGCAGCGGCCGCGTTCATGCAACCGTCGAGCAGAAAATGATCGTGCTCGACGTTCCCGCAGATCGGGTCGACTCGTTGACCACGGATCTGGAAGCACTCGACCTCCAGGTGAATCCGAGCACGTTCCGGCGCCAGACCATGGCCTGCACCGGGATCGAGTTCTGCAAGCTCGCGATCGTCGAGACCAAGAACCGCGCGATGACGCTCATCGACGAACTCGAACGGCGGCTGCCGGGATTCGACAGCCCAATGACCATCAACGTGAACGGCTGCCCGAACTCGTGCGCGCGGTTCCAGGTCGCCGATATCGGTCTGAAGGGATCGCTCGTCACCAACGCCGCAGGCGAGCAAGTCGGCGGCTATCAGGTGCACCTGGGTGGCAGCCTCGGCGTCGACGCCAACTTCGGCCGCAAGCTGCGCGGACTCAAAGTCACCGAAGACGAGCTCGAGGACTACGTCGAGCGACTCGCGAACCGCTACCTGGAACAACGCGGCGACGGTGAGCACTTCACGCAGTGGGTGCACCGTGCGGACGAAGCAGACCTGCAGTGACCAGCGATTCCGCGATGACAAGCCCGGAAGCTGGAGAGCGGGCGACGCCGTTCTACTGCCCGTACTGCGGCGACGAAGATCTGCGCCCGCACGGCGATAAGGGCGGCTCATGGCATTGCCGCGGGTGCGCTCGGGTGTTCACGCTGAAGTTTGTTGGGCTGGAGGTGCGATGAGCGGGACGACGGCAAGCCCGCCGGTCGCGGAACTTGACCGCCTCCTCGAGCTTGAACGCCTTGCGACGGACGCCGCCCGCGACCTCGACGAGGCGTCGGCAGACGAGATCCTGCAATGGGCGGCGCGGACCTTCGGCGACCGATTCTGCGTCCTCTCGTCGATGGGCGACGCGGTGGTCGCGTCGCTGGCCGCGAAAGCGAAGCCGGGCATCGACGTCGTGTTTCTCGACACCGGCTATCACTTCGCCGAGACGATCGGCATGCGCGACGCCGTCGCGGCGGTCTACGACGTCAACGTGGTGTCCGCGCTGCCGCTGCTCACGGTCGCAGAACAAGACGACGCGCACGGTAAGGATCTCTTCGCCCGCGATCCCGACGCCTGCTGCGCGATGCGCAAGGTCGCGCCGATGGAAGCGGCGCTCGTCAACTACGACTCGTGGGCCACCGGCGTCCGGCGTGACGAGTCATCAGCGCGCGCCATGACGCCAGTCGTCCAATGGGACGCGCGGCGCCACAAGGTGAAGGTGAACCCGATCGCGCGCTGGAGCCGCGACGACGTCGACACCTACATCGCTGACAACAACATTCTGGTGAGCCCGCTCATCGACGACGGCTACCTGTCGATCGGGTGCTGGCCGTGCACGAGCAAGGTCGCATCGGGTGCCGACCCGCGGTCCGGTCGCTGGGTCGGTCACGCGAAGACCGAGTGCGGGATCAACACATGAGCACGGATACCGAGCGGGACGGCGACGTGCTGGCACCGCCGCGAGCTGGCCGCCGTCCCGGTGCAACCGTGTGGCTGACCGGATTGCCGAGCGCGGGCAAGTCGACCATCGCTCGCACTTTGGCCTCGACGCTTCGCGCCGACGGTCACCACGTCGAGTTGCTCGACGGCGACGAGCTTCGGTCGCACCTCACCGCTGATCTCGGCTTCACCCGCGAAGACCGAGACACCAACGTACGCCGCGTCGGATTCGTCGCTGGGTTGCTCGCTCGCAACGGCGTCATCGCACTCGTTCCGGTGATCGCGCCGTACGCGGCGGCAAGGGCAGCGGTTCGCGCCGACCACGATGTCGACGGCACAGCATTTCTCGAGGTGCACGTGGCGACGCCGCTCGAGTTGTGCGCCGAACGCGACGTCAAAGGCCTGTACGCGAAGCAGCGGGCTGGCGAACTCAGCGGTCTGACCGGTGTCGACGATCCGTATGAGATCCCACTCGACCCCGAGCTGCGGCTCGATACGGAGGACTTGAGCGTCGAACAGTCGGCGGCATTGGTGCATGCCGCGTTGACCACGCGGGGGATCGCATGACCGCGGTCGACGGCACCGTCTTCAAGCCGCAGCCGACTGCAGAGACCAACGGTGTGCTGCGGTTGCCGCACCTCGACGTGCTCGAGTCCGAGGGAATTCACATCATTCGCGAGGTGGCGGCCGAGTTCGAGCGACCGGTACTGCTGTTCTCCGGCGGCAAGGACTCCGTTGTCATGCTGCACCTCGCGCGCAAGGCATTTTGGCCCGCGCCGGTGCCGTTCCCGCTGATGCACGTTGACACCGGGCACAACTTCCCCGAGGTCATGACGTACCGCGACGGCGTCGTCGAAAAGTACGGATTGCGTCTGCTGGTGATGAAGGTCCAGGACTACATCGACGACGGCCGGCTGCGCGAGCGCTCCGACGGCACTCGCAATCCGTTGCAGACCGTGCCATTGCTCGACGGCGTCGTCAACAACCGGTTCGACGCGGTGTTCGGTGGCGGCCGTCGTGATGAGGAGAAGTCGCGGGCGAAGGAACGCATCTTCAGCCTGCGCGACGAATTCGGTCAGTGGGATCCGCGGCGGCAACGGCCCGAACTGTGGAACCTGTACAACGGTCGCCACAAGCCGGGCGAGCACGTGCGCGTCTTTCCCCTGTCGAACTGGACAGAGCTTGACGTCTGGCAGTACGTCGAGCAGGAGTCGATCGAGCTGCCGGCGATCTATCTCGCTCACCAGCGAGAGGTGTTCCTACGCGCGGGCATGTGGCTGACTGCTGGGGAGTGGGGCGGCCCGAAAGCCGGCGAGCCAACCGAGACGAAGACAGTGCGCTACCGCACCATCGGCGACATGAGCTGCACCGGCGCCGTCGAGTCTGATGCGCGCGACGTCGCCCAGGTCATCAACGAGATCGCGGTCGCGACGATCACCGAGCGTGGCGCCACCCGCGCCGACGACAAGGCATCGGAGGCGGCGATGGAGGATCGCAAGCGGGAAGGTTACTTCTAGGAAATGTCCGTCATAGACAATGCCGCCATGCTCGCCG
>DASRZB010000026.1:0-11211 GCA_035653855.1 Acidothermaceae bacterium
TGTAACGACTCTTGAGTTCGACAATCAGGTCTTCGATTGCCAGCGTCGCACTTGGGTCGAGCGCCGAGCACGGCTCGTCCATGAGCAGTACAGCGGGCTCGACGGCCAAAGCGCGGGCTATGCAGAGGCGCTGTTGCTGGCCCCCGGAGAGGCTGCTGCCTGCGGAGCTCAACTTATGTTGCACCTCGCCCCACAAGTTGGCCGACCGCAGCGACTGTTCGACGATGTCGTCGAGCTGGCTGCGTCGCCGGATACCGTTGAATCGGGGGCCGGTTGACACGTTGTCATACACCGACATTCCAGGGAATGGATTCGGCTTCTGGAACACCATCCCGATGTCGCGTCGCAGCGCGACGACGTCAACTCGCGGGTCGTAGACATCGAGATCGTCGAGGTAGACCTTGCCCTCCACGCGGCCACCGGGCACGACCTCGTGCAGGCGGTTGAGCGAACGCAGGAACGTCGATTTTCCACAGCCCGATGGGCCAATCAAGGCCGTCACTGATTTCGGCTCCACCACCAAGGAGACATCCTCGACGGCCTTGAACTTGCCGTAGAAACATGAGAGACCGACCGTCTCGACTCGCATGGCCATCAGCGGTGCGTTATGCCGCCGCCGGCAGGCCGAGCCTGCCGTGCCTCAACTCGTGAATCCTCGTAGGCCCAGCAGGTCATCCAAACCGACCGGTGATGTAATCCTCAGTTCGCTTGTCGGTCGGCGTCGTGAACATGATGTCGGTCGGCCCCATTTCGATCATGTGGCCGGTACGGATGCCCTTTTCATCGACGGCGACTGAGAAGAATGCGGTGCGGTCAGAGACCCGGGACGCCTGCTGCATGTTGTGTGTGACGACGAGGATCGCGTACTCGCTTTTGAGTTGAACCATCAACTCTTCAATACGCAGGGTCGCGAGAGGATCGAGTGCCGAGCACGGCTCGTCCATCAGCACAACCTCGGGCTTCATCGCGATCGCTCGTGCTA
Source organism: Acidothermaceae bacterium (assembly GCA_035653855.1). Taxonomy (GTDB): domain Bacteria; phylum Actinomycetota; class Actinomycetes; order Acidothermales; family Acidothermaceae; genus PALSA-607. The sequence continues at coordinate 983 of DASRZB010000026.1, forward strand.
TACACAGCCGCTGTTGCTGGCCGCCTGAAAGGCTGAACGCGCTCGCCTTGAGCTTGAGTTTGACCTCGTCCCACAGCGCGGCCTTCCTGAGTGACTCCTCGACGATGTCATCTAGGCCCTTCCTCGTTCCGTGCAGCCTCGGCGCAAGCGCAACGTTCTCGTAGATCGACGTGGGGAACGGATTCGGCTTTTGGAACACCATGCCGATCCGCCGGCGCAGTTCGATCGGCTTCACGTCGGCACCAAAAATTGATTTGCCGAGAAAATCGATCCGACCCTCAGCGCGGGTATTGGGAATCAAGTCGTTAAGGCGATTCAGACAGCGCAGGAAGGTCGTCTTGCCGCAGCCGGACGGGCCGATGAACGCGGTCACCTCGTGGTGCCCGATGGTCATGCTGACGTCGGATATCGCCTCGTGGTCGCCATAGAAGAACGACAGGCCTTCGATGGTGAACACGGTCTCGGTGGGCACCTCGGGGACGCGGGACTGTACACCGTGTGGCGCTAACCTGACCGTCGCCGGCTCAGCGGTGCCCGACCGCATGGATACATCGTCGGTCATGGCCGTTCAGCTCCCGCTCTAGCGTTGCAGGTCACAGGCTCATCCGCGCGGTATCGCGGCGCGCTCGCGCCGAGACTACCCGACCTACGGCGATCAAGATGATCAACATAACCAGCGTCACAGCCCCGGCAGCCGCAGCTGTGGCGTGCGCGCGTGCTCCCGGCAGCGAGATGTCGGTGTAGGTGACTCCGGTCAGGTACGGCAGTTGGTGGTGCAGCAGGTGCAGGGTCGGGTTCCGGTCGCTGAACCCAGCGGTGAACAGCAGTGGCGCCGTTTCGCCGGTCGAGATCGCGAGCGCGACGACCAGACCGCTAACGATCGCGGGCCACGCTGGCCGCATGAGAATCCGGTACACGGTCGCCCAGCGCGGTAGACCGAGGCCCGCGGCGGCCTCGCGCAGCGCGCCGGGTACCTGTCGTAGGGCAACCTCAGTCGTCTTGACCACATAAGGCAGGACGAGCACCGAGAGTGCGAGGATCGCGGCGAGCAGCGAGAATCCCCAATGGAATTCGACAACCAGCGTGATGTAGCCGATGTAGCCGATCACGATCGACGGCATACCGGCGAGGACTTCGGACATGAACCGGAGCACGCTCCCGATCCGCCCGTCGGCGAACTCGGCAAGGTAGATGCCGGCCGCCACGCCGATGCTGCCAGCCACGAGGAGGACGCCCACGAGCAGCACAAGCGTGCCCAGGATGGCGTTCTGGATCCCAATGCTGTTCGTCCCCTTCGTGAACAGCGACCAACCGACGGCGGGAACTGCCTGGTGGAAGACGCTGATCAGGACGGCGATCGCCGGGGAGGCGATACACAGGAACGCAACAATGCATGCTCCCCAGAACAGCCGGTCGCCGAGCTTTCGCCTCGCCATCATCTAGACGCCACGCCCAACCGGCAGTCCGCCGCCACCCGAGAACTTGCGGGTAAGCCAGCGGCCACCGAAGTTGCTGAGCAAGGTCAGCACGAGCAACACCAAGCCAACCTCTGCGAGCGCGTGTACGGCCATTTGCGTGGAGTCAGTCAGCGCACCGTCGAGAATGGCCGCGATCGTCGCCGCCATCGTCGAGAACGGCGCGAAGATGCTGTGGGGATAGATGTTCAGCGCATTGCCGCTGATCACGAGCACCGCGATCGTCTCACCGATCGCGCGCGCCCAGCCAAGAATGGAAGCCGCTATAACGCCCGTCCTGATGTAGGGCAGCGTGACAACGCGCACCGTTTCAAAGGGGGTAAGGCCCAGCGCTACGGCGCCTTCCTTCGCTAGCGGCGGCACCGACCGCAGAAGTTCCCTGGTGATCGACGCGATGATCGGGATCACCATGACCGCCAGAACAAGCGACGAGGTCAGCAAGCCCTGACCCGCCCCCGTCGGGCCGCGGAGCCAGGGGATATGCAACGCGGCGATCCATTTGTAGACCGTGCGCGAGAGGAACGGCCCGAACGTGTACACCCCCCAGAGCCCGAAAATGACGCTCGGTACGCCGGCGAGCAGCTCCAGGAAAATGCCGAGGACGCTCTGGAGCCGCAGCGGCAGCTTCTCAACGAGCAGCAGGGCACCGCACACAGAAATCGGGACGGCGAACAGCAACGCGATAAGCGAAGACACGACAGTGCCGAAGAGCAGCGGTAGCACTCCGTACTTAGCTCCGCTGGCTGCGTGATAGCCGTGATGAACCTCGTCGGCGCCGCTGTACAAGTTGCCTAGGGTGAAGACCTTGGTGGTGAAGAACTGCCACCCGTTGAACACAATCGCGGGGTAGGCGGACTTGATCATCTGGTAGGCGAGGAACGCGAGCGCTAGTGCGGGGAGCGCCGCAGCCACGGCAAGCACCGCACGGACAACCCGGTCGGTCCTGGTGAGTTCGAGGCGCCGCCGCGCCCGAGCCGACAGACGCGGCGGCGTCGTCGGACCGGGCGGGCGGTCAACCGTAGCGGTCACAAATGTCTCGAATCTCGGGATCAGCTGGAGATCTTAGCGATCGCTGCTTGAACGAGCGGCACAACTGAGGAAGGCAGCGCGACGAAGTCTTCCTTCGACAGATTAGCCTGAGTGCTCCCACCGTTCGGGTCCATTGTCCAAGCAATGAACGTCCGGATGGCCATGGCCATGTCGGCGCTCGGCTGCTTCGACTTCACGACGAGGTACTCGAAGTTCACGATCGGGTAGGACGCCGCACCGGGCTCGTAGATCAAGGGAGCCGCGAGGTTCGCCGGCACGCTGCCGGCACCCGCACTCACCGCGGCATTGATCGCGTCGGCCGTCGGCGTGACGAAGCTACCGTCGTGGTTCTGGAGCTGTGCCTCGCCAAGACCGGCTGTTTGTGCCGACGCTTCTGCGCTCACGCCAACGTACGCGACACAACCCGGCGTTGCCTTACAGGTCTGGACCATTCCTGGGTTACCGCTCGCGGTGAGTTCGCCTGCAGCAGCTGGCCAGGTGACCGTGGTGCCGAAAGCCGGACCGCTCTTCCAGGCGGCGTTGGTCGCCGAGAGGAAGCTCGTGAAGATGAACGTGTCGCCAGACGAGTCGACTCGGCGTACCGGGACGATCGTCGTTGCGGGCAGCGTCGTCCCCGTGTTGAGAGCGGCGATTGCTGGGTCATTCCACTTGGTGATCTTGCCTTGATAGATCTGCGCGAGAACGTCCCCGCTGAGCTTCAGATTCGCGACGCCCGACAGGTTGTAGTTGACCGCCTGCGCCGACACCACAACCGGGATGTTCATCAATCCCGGGTTCGCCTGGAGCTGGCCATTGCTTAGGTAAGCGTCAGACCCACCGAGTTGGGATGTGCCGGCGATGGCATCGCTGATGCCCTTGCCCGACCCACCTGCGGCCGGCGCGAGAGTGATGTTGGGGTAGGCCGCGCTGAGCGGCGTCACCAGTTCTTGGAGGAACGGGTACAGCAGGCTCGAGCCCGACTCGTTGATCGTCACCTTCGACGACGGGTTGCCGGTCGCGAGCGCCGCGGCTGGACTGCCGGCGCTGGAGCTGGCCCCAGCTGCAGGAGTGCTGGCGGCAGCTGCTGGCGTGCTGGCGGCCGTGGAAGGTGCGGTCGACGACGAAGTTGTTGATGGTGACTTCGAACTCGACGAGCACGCGGTTGCGGCAAGAGCAGCAAGAACGGCGAGCGGGATAAGGCGTTTCAAGGTTCGACCTCTCGGAGTCGTCGAGCGCAAATGCGCAGGGCGGACGGCAAACTGCAACTGCAAACGCGCCTCGGTGCGCGCGCAGCCTTGAAGTTAGCCAGAGACCTTGAACCAGAGGTGAACGGTGGGCGACCTGGGGGGAAACGGGTCGCCAAGGTTCAACGAGCGGCAGTCCGCGTTGTACCCGTCAGCCCTGCAGTGCGCCACGGACTGCGGTCGTGCCGGTCACGAGGTAGACGACCTGGCGGGCCACCGAGACAGCGTGGTCGGCATAGCGCTCGTAGTACCGGCCAGCAAGCGCGAGATCGATGGCGGTGTCAACACCGTACTTCCAGTCAGGGGCGAGCATCGCGAGGAGGAGTTCCTTGTGCAGCTCGTCCATGATGTCGTCGTCCGCCTCGAGTTCGTGCGCCCGCGACGCGTCGCGACTCACGATCACGTCGCCCGCCTTGTCGACGACCACTGCCGCGACGTCGCCCATCTGCCGAATCGTGGCCTGCAGCTCGGGGGGTACCGCGCACCCGGGGAACCGGCGCCGAGCCAGTTTGGCTACGTGGGCGGCGAGGTCGCCCGACCGCTCGAGGTCAGCCGCGGTGCGCAGGCCGGTAGTGAGTGCGCGCAAGTCTCGCGCCACCGGCTGTTGGCGGGCAATGAGGTCGACGGTGCGGCGTTCGACGTTCTCGCGCAGCGCATCGATCGCGGCGTCTGCGTCGATCACGCTCTCGGCGGCGGCCAAGTCGGAGGAGAGGAGTGCGTCGGTAGCAACCGACATCGCATGGCCGACCAGTCTCGTCATGGCCACCAGCTGGTCGGTGATCGCATCCATCTCATCGTGGTAAGCGTCACGCATGCGGTTGGCTCCCTCGCCGTCCACGACCTCGGATATTCACTGCTGCTCGGATATTCACTGCTGACAGTACGCTGGCATGGTGACCAGGCTGGCCTCGATTGGTGCACGAGCGCTACACACTGTCCGACGGACGCGGTAACGACAGGTGAACAGTACCCAAACTACCGACTTCGACCGCGATCGCGCGCCGGCGCTCCCTACGATTCGATTGTGCGGTCGAGCAGAGTGACGTCGGCGCAATCGCTGGAGACAGCAGCCGTGCTCGCGACGGTTTCTGCCTCCCTCGACACCGGTATCGTCTTGATGGACAACGACGACGACGTCCTGCTCGCCAACGAGGCCGCCCGCGGGTTGCGCATCGTATCCGGGTCAGAACTGACGGCCCGGGTTCTCGGTCGACTCGTCCGTGACGCGCGGCGGCAGGGTGCGTTGATCGCTCAGGACGTCGACCTGCCGTGGGGATCGTCGTCCCGTGCCGTGCACGTGGTTGCCGCGCCGGTTCCTGGGACAACTCAGGTGGTGCTGCTGCTCAGCGACCAGCACGAGGCGAGGCGACTCGAAGCGGTTCGCCGTGACTTCATCGCGAACGTGTCGCACGAGCTGAAGACGCCCATCGGCGCCATGCTGCTGCTGGCCGAAGCCCTGCGCGATGCCAGCGAGGATCCGATAGCGACGAAGCAATTTGCCGACCGCATGCTGCACGAGGCCAGTCGGATGTCGCGTTTGGTCCAAGAGCTGCTCGACTTGTCGCGGCTTCAAGGCGGTGAAGCACTGCCAGCTATGGAAGCGGTCCGCGTCGCCGATGTCGTCGCCGACGCTGCCGACCCGCTCCAGATCAGGGCGGACACGGCCGGCATCTTCCTCGATGTCGGGATCCATGACGACCTGATCGTCTGGGGCGACCGTCGACAGCTTGCCACAGCGATCACCAACCTCATCGAGAACGCGATCGCTTATTCGTCAAGGGGAGCCCGGGTGGGGATCGGTGCACGACTAGAGGCCCATGAGGGCGGCGCCGAGGTCGCCGTCACAGTGACCGATGAAGGAGTCGGGATAGAGAAGACGGACCAGGAACGGGTTTTCGAGAGGTTCTACCGCATCGACGCGGCGCGGTCACGCGCAACCGGCGGCACCGGGCTCGGGCTCGCTATCGTCAAGCACATCGCGAATAATCACGGCGGCCGAGTTGGTGTATGGAGCCATCCAGGCGTCGGTTCGACGTTCACGCTGTACGTCCCTGTACCTCCGGTTGGCGCGACCGAAGGGCAGCGGTCATCGCAGAGGGGCTACGAACTGTGACGCATCTGCTCGTCATCGAAGACGAGGAGTCGTTCTCCGAGACACTCGCGTACATGCTCACTCGTGAAGGATTCGAGGTACGAGTCGCCACCACCGGACCAGCGGGGCTGGCGGAGTTCGAGCGGCACGGCGCGGATCTCGTGCTACTTGATCTGATGCTTCCCGGTCTGCCGGGGACCGAGGTCTGCCGTCAACTGCGCGAGCGCAGTGACGTGCCCGTGATCATGTTGACTGCTCGCGACAGCGAGGTCGACAAGGTTGTCGGACTGGAGTTGGGTGCAGACGATTACGTGACGAAGCCGTTCTCTGCGCGTGAACTTGTGGCGCGCATCAGGGCTGTGCTGCGACGACGCAGTGACACGGCCGAGGCCATCGTGTCCGGCATTGTCGAGGCCGGCCCGGTGCGGCTCGACCCCGACCGGCATGTCGTGAGCGTGCGCGGTGAGACCATCACGCTGCCGTTGCGCGAGTTTGAGTTGCTCGAGCTGCTGCTGCGCAACGCCGGCCGGGTGCTCACACGCAACCAGCTGATCGACCGGTTGTGGGGCAGCGACTACGTCGGCGATACGAAGACACTCGACGTGCACGTGAAGCGGCTGCGTAGCCGAGTCGAAGAGCACCCTGCGCGCCCGAGGCATCTCGTCACCGTGCGCGGCCTGGGCTACAAGTTCGAGCCGTAAGCCGCCGCACTGTCCCTCCCAGTGTCGATGTCGCAGTCTCGTGTTCGTCGTTAAGGTGTGCACCACTTGTGTCACTTGTTCACCGTCGCCCTCGCGGCCTGCAGACCACCGACGTGGGGTAGGTCGCTCGCACCGAAAATGGCCAACGTGCCTAATCGCTGGCACACCTGGTTTGCGTAACCAGCAGGTGGGACTCCGCTGGTCGAGGCCTTAGCCGGGAAATGTCGACCAGACCCCACGTTGATACCGCAACGTGAGCTCACTGCCGCAAGCCGAGTTACTGACCTGCGGGCGATCGACCGTCAGCGGCCGGGGTACGGACAAGGCTGAGCTTGTCAACCAAAACGGCTAGCGCAGGGATGGCGGCGCGGACGGCGGCGCGCTGGGAGACCGACATCTGATCGAGGGCGGCGCCGAGGCGGCGTTCATGGGCTTGTTGCCAGCCGAGCAGTTGTTCGCGGCCGGCGTCGGTAAGCCGCACTACTGCGACGCGCCGGTCACCCGGGGATCCGTGCCGCGCTGCATTGCCAGCATCGACGAGTTGTTGCACGAGGCCGCTGACGGTGGCCGGGGCCAACTGCAGCCGGGTACAGATGTCGCCGACCCGGATCCCGTCGGGGTCGTGGTCACGCAGGCATTGCAGAATTTCGATCTGGGCCATCGGCGTCGTTTCCCACGGGTAGTCACTGCGGATCCCGGCGCGCAACGCCCGCCGGAGCCGGTTGACCACCTCGGTGAGCTTCTCGGCGTCACTCGTAAGCGACTGCGCCGGTCGCGGATTCGACATGGGCTCACCCTACGTGAATCAGCCGCCTGCCGAAATGTTCGGTGACCGGTGTACTTTGTCCTGTAGCCGAGCGGACAGGAGAGCAGCCACCCGATGCGCGAGTACCTGCCTAGCCCTTCGCAGGGGGTGTGGCATCTGGGGCCGGTCCCGATCCGCGCGTACGCGTTGTGCCTCATCGCCGGCATCTTCGTTGCAATGTTCGTCACCCGCCGACGCTGGATCGCGCGCGGACGAAACCCCGACGACGTGTCCGCAATCGCGACCTGGGCGGTGCCGTTCGGCATCGTCGGCGGCCGGCTCTATCACGTGATCACCGACCCGGAGCTCTACTTCAAGAAGGGTGAGCACCCGATTGCGGCGCTCTACATTTGGCGCGGCGGCCTCGGCATCTGGGGCGCGGTCGCGCTCGGCGCGGTCGGGGCTTGGATCGGGTGCCGCCAGCGAGGGGTACGGCTAGCGGATTTCGCTGACGCGCTCGCCCCCGGCCTAGTGCTAGCGCAAGGGATTGGACGGTGGGGTAACTACTTCAACCAAGAACTTTTCGGTCGCCCGTCGGGGTTGCCGTGGGCGTTGCGTATCGATCCGGCGAACCGGCCGCCTGCTACTCCTTTGATCGCGCTGTACCAGCCGACCTTTCTTTACGAGTCACTGTGGGACGTCGGCGTCGCTGTGATGCTTGTGTGGGCCGATCGACGTTTCAATTTGCGTCGCGGCCGGCTCTTCGCCCTGTATGTGCTGGCCTACACCGCTGGCCGCGGGTGGGTCGAATATCTACGGGTTGACCACGCCAACCACATCGCAGGACTTCGGCTCAACGACTGGACATCGATCCTCGTCTTCCTCCTAGCAGCGATCTATCTGTTCCTCACCCGCCCCGGCCGCGCCGACCGGCAAGCAATCCGCGAGGCCAACAAGCCGCCGTCCGCCGAGCAGTGGGAGTCAACGTTCGGATCGTTCGAGCCCGATGTCGTCGTCATCCCACCACCCCCACCCGCGACGCCGGCACCGCCGTCGGTGTCCCGCGAGAAGAACCACGCCGACCCGTGACCAACGACGGCGACCCGGCCGAACCGCCGCGCGGCTGGGCGCGGCTGCTGGTCGAGCCGCGGCGACCGCTCGCGATCCGCAACAGACCCAGCGCACCCTGGCTAGTTGTCGCCACCGTGAGCATTGGTGCGTTCCTCGGGCAACTGGACGCGTCCATCGTGACCCTCGCGCTACCCACGTTGCAGCAGCACTTCCATGCCAGCCTCGCTGCAGTCGAATGGGTCGCGCTCAGCTACTTGCTGATGCTGGTCGCCACAGTCACGGCAGTCGGCCGCCTCTCCGACATGGTCGGCCGCAAACTGCTCTACACCTACGGGTTCGCGGTGTTCACCCTGGCGTCCATCGGCTGCGGCCTAGCCCCCAACCTCGGCGTGTTGATCGGTTGCCGCGTCGTGCAAGCAGTCGGCGCTGCGATGCTGCAAGCCAACTCGGTCGCCCTGATCGCGACCGCGATACCCAGATCGAGCCTCGGGCGCGCGATCGGGATCCAGGGTGGTGCGCAAGCTGTCGGTCTGGCGCTTGGCCCAAGTGTCGGCGGTTTGCTGATCGGCGTCGCCGGCTGGCGCTGGATCTTCTTCCTCAACGGCCCGGTCGGGCTGATCGGCATGACCCTGGCGTGGTTCCTGCTCCCACGCTCCCGAAACCTCGCCCCACGAACCGCATTCGACTGGGCCGGGCTCGCGCTGTTCGGCCCGGCCGTTGTGGCGTTCCTGCTCGCGCTTAACATCGCGGGCAGTACCGGCCTGACCCATCCGATGCCGCTGCTGTTGCTTGCGGCTTCCGCCGGTATCGCGGCGCTGTTCGTCTGGCGGGAGCAGCGCACACATGCACCGATGATCGACCTCGACTTGTTCCGCAGACTCGACTTCACCGCCGGGATCGCCGCTGGGCTGCTCAGCTACCTGGTGCTGTTCGGTGTGCTGTTCGTCGTCCCGTTCTTCCTCGAACACGCCCAACACCTATCGCCCACCCGCGCGGGTCTCGAACTTGGAGTACTTCCGGTCGCGCTCGGGCTTGTTGCTCCGTTCGCCGGACGAGCCCGCGACCTCATCGGCCCGCGACTACCCACCGTCGCGGGTATGCTCCTCACCGCCGCCCTACTCGGCTGCCTCGCACTCGAAGCTCGCGACCGAACCGTCGTCGTGGTGCTGCTCGCCGGCATCGGCGTCGGGCTCGGCGCGTTCACCCCCGCCAACAACGCCGCCATCATGGCCGCCGTCCCGGCCCACCACTCCGGGATGGCCGGCGGTGTCCTTAACCTCACCCGCGGCATGGGGACCTCCCTCGGCGTCGCCGCCACCGGTCTGGTCCTCGGTCTGCGCAACGCCCAACAAGCCGGCGCACCCGAAAACGCCGTCCTCATCGGATTCCGAACCTGCGCCATCGTGCTAGCCGCACTCGCCGTGGTTGCGGCAGCATTCGCGTGGCTGCGCACACCACCCGCGAACACTGCTTCGGCATGACGTTTCGGATGCTGCCGCGGGAACCGAATTTCGAGAGAGGAGAGCCAACGTGCACGTAGCTGCGACCTACCACATCAGTTACCTACAGGCGATCGTCATCGGTTTGATCCAAGGCGTCACCGAACTTGCACCGATCTCCAGCCTCGGTCACACCGTGCTCATCCCGTCGTGGCTCGGCGGCAGCTGGGCGCTGCTGGTCAAGCAGGAAGCAAGCGCAGAAAGCCCATACCTGGCGTTCATCGTTGGGCTGCACCTGGCGACCGCCGTGGTGCTGCTGGGGTTCTACTGGCGGGAATGGGTGAAACTGATCCGTGGCTTCGTCCGTACGCTCGTGCATCGCCGCATTGATAGCGACGACGAGCGCCTCGCGTGGCTGATCGTGATCGCCACC